>CALIUX010000163.1 GCA_938048505.1 uncultured Pseudomonadales bacterium | reverse complement strand
ATCGGTGCCGTTTTCAGTTGCGGAAACATCTGGTGCATGACCTCGACCATCACGCACATGGCAATCTTGACAGGCATTATTATTGAAGTGAGGCCCCAAGCCATCACGTAGAGATGTTGTTGAACGATTCGGCACCCAAGGGTTCTTAAAAAAATCATTCCCCAAATTAAAACGACGAAGAGATTTAGCATCCGTCAGGTTAGCCGAGCTTAATTCAAATGCACTAGCGCCCGAAGCAAATACGGTTGCATCACCAGCACTTAAGCGCTCAAGGTTTTGTGCGTCATTACTTTGAGCACTACTCGCACTTGAGGCAAGACTACTTATTTGTGTTGATGGCGCACCTGTATTCTCTTCGCCACTTCCATCATCGCTACCTCCATCCGAACACCCCTGGAGCAAAATAAAGGGTAAAGCAGAAAAAACAGAACGCACTAAAAAATCAGAAACAGCCTTAATATCAATCACAACAAAGCACACCACAAAAACTTCAATCTTTATACACTGAAGCACCTTGCAGTGTCATACAAGGTGCTTCAAATGAAATATATAAATTTTAGTTACTTCTGATTAGCTATTAATCTCCTTCACCACCGCCCTCTAAAGGAAGGGCAGAAAGTGACAGCAGCTGCCTCATTGTATCGAATTGAGATTTCAGGCCGACAAGCCCTATAGAAGTATTATTGGCAAGCGTATAGTTAGGCCCCTGAGGGTCCAATAGACCTTCACCAATAATCTGGTCAAAACGAATGGGGTTAGGCGTTCTTTCACCTAACTCTAAAATAGCTTTCATATCCTTTTCAAACTTTTTCAGGGTAGCATCAAAAGTGTTATATGTAGCGTCATCCATTTCTTTAATCAAATCACCAAAGCCTGGACCCATGATATTTGAGCCACCAACAGGGCTGTTATAAGTGCCGTAGAATGTGTTCTGAATACCCTGATAATTGTGGTAAATGGCAACATGACTTAAGTCACTGAAGCAATCGTGCTCCTCTTCAGTATCGAATAACTCTAAGCCTGCCCCCATTCTGGCCGATGCAAGCTCATCGGTCATCATATTAAACATGGCCAAGAGCATATAATCAAAACTGGCGTCGCTATTGAGATAATTATTGGCTAACGTCCCCTGAGCACTCTCTGCTTCAGGACTCCACTCCGCTCTCATGGCATCAAGATCACTGACAAGCAAATCGCTCACTACTTTAAGATACTGGCGTCTGCGCTCACAATTTCCATTCGTGCAAGCCTCTCCCATAGCGTAGTCTGTCGCAGGGCGATCACCTGCACCGGCTTTTGTGCCATTCAAATCTTGCCCCCAGAGCAAAAATTCAATTGCATGAACGCCTGTTGTCACATTAACACCAGAATCTTCGGTTTCTTGCCCTGTCCGTGTTTTGCCATTTCGCCCTATAAGTAAGTCAGCAGTAATCTCATTATCGCCGCCAATAATAAAGCCTGGCTTATTTACACCATCAGCATCCACCGTGTAATCAATAAATGATTCATCCAATGGCCAAGCATTAACCTGCCCTTCCCAGTCATCAACACTGACTATGCCTTGATCACCAGTACTTGAGCCTAAAGTAATATCCGTATCCCACCGGTATATTTCACTTTGCTGATAAGGCATACGGGCAGTCTTGTAAGCTTCTCTCGCTGCCAACAAGTTCTCATTAGTGGGCTTGTCTAGTAGCACATCGATGGATTGTTGTAATGTTTTTGCAGTGGTTAAAGAATCACTGTAAACAGAGTAAGCAATATCAACATAATTCTGCTTAACCTGCTCCTCTAAGCTTTGATCGCTCTTGTTATCACTACAAGCAACCAACAGGCTCCCAATACTTACAAGACCTATAACTGCACTGGACGATAAGCTCTTTAAAAGCCGATTCTTTTTTATCCTCATTACAACACCCAATTATATTAATTAAAATACGATAACAATCGCAAATGATAATTATAATCATTAATAAAATCAAGACTAAATTGAATGTTATGCTATATGGAGCATAATTTTAATAACTAAGAGAGAAACTTCTAGGTGAGAGTTCGTTTTTTAGTGCGTAGGCACACACGACCTACGCACTAAAAACTAACGGGAGAATTTGTAAGTAAAGAGAATAAGAAAACAAAAAGAAAGCCTAGGCCACATCTATCAAAAAATATTAAATAATAGATACAACCTATAACACAGTTTAAACGCGATGATCACTCATTAATTAACTTTCATCTCGCAGTTCGCGGCGTAGTATTTTCCCAACATTGGTCTTGGGTAAAGACTCGCGAAACTCAACGAGCTTGGGCACTTTATAAGCTGTCAAATGCTTTCTGCAGTGAGCGATTACCTCTTCTTCTTTTAAAGAATCATTCTCACTGACAATGAATACCTTGACCTTTTCTCCACCCGCCGAAGATGGCACCCCAACCACAGCAGCCTCTAGAACATCTTCGTGTAGCATAACGATGTCTTCAATTTCATTCGGGTAAACATTAAAGCCAGAAACAATGATCATATCTTTTTTACGATCAACGATCTTAATGTAGCCATCGACGTTAATAGAGGCAATATCGCCTGTTGCAAGCCATCCGTCTGCATCCAATACATCCGCAGTTGAGTCTGGTCGCTGCCAATAGCCTTTCATGACCTGCGGGCCTTTAACACATAATTCGCCAGACTCACCCACTGGTAAAGAACGCCCTTCAGCATCGATAACCTTAACCTGCGTATCAGGGACGGGGATGCCAATCGTGCCAATCTGAATAGCAGAAATGGGGTTAGATGAGACAACGGGGGAAGTTTCGGTTAAACCATACCCTTCAGTAATCGGGCAGCCTGTTTTCTGATGCCAGTGCTTTGCCGTATCTGACGTCAATGCCATACCACCGGCCGAGGTCGCCTTTAAAGAAGAGTAATCCAGTTCTGAAAACTGCGCATGATGCAGCATGGCATTAAATAGTGTGTTGATACCAACAAAAACCGTGATTTTATGAGGTAGCAAAGCTTTAAATAAAGACGGTAAATCACGCGGGTTTGGTATCAACACCGAATGAGAACCACTCGAAAACCCCGCGAGCAAATGCAGATTAAACGCGTAGACATGATAAAGCGGTAAAGGTGCAGCATGCACTTCGGTATCAGCAGAAAACAGCTCAGGCAAATGCGCCTTGATCTGCTGAACATTAGAGTAAAGATTATGCTGAGTCAGCATTGCACCCTTAGCGACACCGGTTGTACCACCAGTGTATTGCAATACCATCAGGTCATCGGGGTTGATATCAATATTCGGGAGCTTTAAGCGCTTACCTTTATCGAGCGCACTGAGCAGCGACTCAGAACGACTAAAGCTAAACTCAGGCACCATTTTCTTAATGTACTTCACCACAGTATTGACTAAAAGCCGCTTGGGCAGGGGCATAAGATCGGCAATATTGGT
>CALIUX010000162.1 GCA_938048505.1 uncultured Pseudomonadales bacterium | reverse complement strand
GTTGATTTAAGTCATCTGCGAACACTCATTACGGGGGCAATTGCCTCAAGCCAACTCCCTACCCAACACAATGCTCCAACCCAGCTCATTGGTGAATCACCTATTATTCAACAACTGGAAAAAAGCATTACCAAACTCTCTCGCTCATTAGCGCCTGTTTACATTAGTGGGGAATCGGGTAGCGGAAAAGAATTAGTCGCGCGAGCCATTCATGGGCAGGGACCTCGAGCGAACGCACCGTTTTTAGCCGTAAACTGCGGTGCCATTCCTCGAGAATTAATGGAAAGTGAATTCTTTGGCCATAAAAAAGGCGCATTTACTGGTGCTCACCAAGATAAAGATGGTTTATTTAAAGCCGCCAATGGTGGCACACTGTTCTTAGATGAAGTCGCTGACCTACCACTGGATATGCAAGTTAAACTGCTCAGAGCAATACAGGAAAAAGCCATTAGGGCCATCGGGGGCTCATCAGAAGAGATCATTGATGTACGTATCTTATCGGCTACCCATAAAGATTTAGAGGCTGCCGTGGCAGCCTCTTCGTTTCGCCAAGATTTATTTTATCGTCTTAATGTGATTCAGCTCAATGTACCCGCCCTGAGGGAGAGAAAAGATGATATTGCCCTTTTAACGACGCATCTGCTCAAAAAGCTAGCCCGCAATATGCAGCTAGAAGCTCCTCACATTTCGAAGAGTGCATTAAATGAATTAGAACGCTATAGCTTCCCAGGGAATGTTCGTGAACTCGAAAACATACTCGAGCGCGCTTTTACACTGTGCGAAAGCGATACGATTACCGAGTATGACTTACAGCTTAATCACAAAGCTATCTTGACTGAGAACCTACCTGCAACAAGCCAGCAAGCATCTACTAATCATTATGAACGCGCACTGGAATACCCTAACATTGATGACTATCTCGCAGAAATTGAAAAAAACATTATCTTAGGGTCGCTTGAAAAAGTACGCTGGAACAAAACCACGGCAGCAAAAGAACTAGGTGTCACATTCCGTTCTTTACGCTATAGAATGCAGAAGCTCGGATTAGAAGATGACTAAGCTTTTATTTTTATGAAGTAGCTGTATAGCATAGTTGTATGACATAGTTTATGACATAGCTACATGCTGAAAAATAGCGCATTGCAAAACACACTACAAAAAAGGTGGGCAATACGCTATCAAATAGAATTTTTATGTTAATCAATTTACATTAACATAAAGGTATACTGTTTGAATGAAGCCATCTAAATAGAAAATGAGATAAACGAGCATTCCATGCATCATATAAAATTACTGAAAAAATTACAGGTAAACATCGTGAATAAGCCCTTGTCCGCACTTACAATACCTTTATCCATCTCCCCCAGAATGACACTTACTACTTTAGCATTACCAGCACTGGCCTTTTCGATGCTGGCATTACAAGGGTGCGCACAAAACACACAACAAGCGACCAACACTACACCCCCTCAAGCTAAAGAAACGGCTATGAAAACATCCATTGCACCAACACAAGTCACTATTAAGAACGGATTCAAAGAACATGCCATCATGGCGCAATTTCATCGATGGTATCAGATCTATGAACGCCCTGCTGGTGGCATTGATAATGCGCTTGATATTTTATCCCGCAATGTCATCGTAACATCAGGTTTAGGTACAGCAAATGGCCACAAAGAATATTCTGAACGTGTTCAAAAATTACCTCAAACTTGGCAAAATGCGCATCATGTTCAATCTGCCGATATTACATTTGACGACAATGATAATGCATCCTTGAATGCAAAAGTGGCTTACCAAAATATTGGTATGCTGCCTAATGGGCAATTACGCGAAGCGCAGCTTAATTACAGTGTTGCACTCGAACCGACTAATACCGTCCTACCTTTACTGTCGGCAATCACCATTACAGCTGATGAGGATGCTAATGCATCCAACAACAGCGAAAGCACCCCTCCAAAATACCATGATGCTTATGCCAACAATAGAATGCTCAGCCTTGTACATTACTGGCTAGCACTCATAGAAGATCCTTCACGCAATCCAGAGCCTGTCAAAGAAATTCTCGCCGATGATTTTTCACTTAACTTTTCAAGTGGTGTCATCAATGACTTTGCTGGTTTTAAAAAATGGCTTGCAGGCCCCGCCTCTCAAGTTGCAGCAAGCACGCATATCTTACGTGACTTCTCAGCCAGAAAAATCAATGAAAACGAATATGCCCTATCAGTTGATTTTGAATGGTTTGGCATTCTACCGAATGGCGCTGAACTCGTTGCTAAAACACGCCATAATTGGACAGCAAGCAATGATGTCACTGAACGCTTCGCACGTATAAAAACAGTTGATGTAGAAGTATTAGAACCGTTTCGCCCCCGCCAAAAATAATCTTTTTCACGACATATTTTCTTTTACTGTACTTTTGCGATAAAGAAGATATGTCGTTATCACTCGTCACTATCATTATTTTGTAACACAATATTCATATAAACATGCCTACATGAACGATATTTGGACTAATGTTCTACTACAACAAGTCCATTACAAAAACTGACAAAGTCACGACAGACACACCATAATTTTCCGTTCACAATCAGTATATTATTTATAACATGATATATTGATTATGACATATCTACTGCCCTCTTCTGAATATCTCTTCCATATCTGCCAACAGCCCTTATCAAGGCACATAGAGAATGGAATCGGCTCAAAAGCCTTCTTAGTCGCTATAGCTGCTCAAGTCTTTTCAAGTCAGGTGTACAGCCAAACCACAAAACAGCCTCCAAACCAAGTAACACCAAACCCCACAGCGATAGAAGAAATTTTGATTATTGGTGACCGCTTACAGCCCAAATATGAAGCCACACTGCAGACAGAAAAATTGATGGAAACTGCCGGCACATTGGGCGATCCTATTCAAGCAATTTTCACACTACCCGGCGTCGTGCAAACAGATGAAGCAGATCCAGAGCCTGCCGTTCAGGGCTCTTCTCCAAATGCCAATGCTTTTTTAATTGATGATATTCCGGTGCAGTTTCTCTTCCACCCATTCGGTAATAGTATTTTTAATGAAAACTTGATCCATGATTTTGGCTTAAATTCTGCGGGATTTGGAGCACGTTATGGGCAAGCCACAGGTGCCGTATTTAATGTCAGCTTACGCGACCCTAAAAACCAACCACTTGAGACAACATTGGATTTGAGCTTTCTGCGAGCTGGCATTCTATTTGAGGGCGGCCTTAACAAAAGCCAATCATTCTATTTTTCGTACCGTGAAAGCTTGATACCATTTTATTTAAAAGAAGGAGAGCATGATGATGAAGAAGATATTACTTTTACCGACTTACCCAGAGCATCAGATTATCAAGGAAAATATTACTGGCAACTCAGCGACCATCAAGCAGTAACATTACAATTGATCGGTGCGAAAGATGATGGTGCAGCTACGCTTGGAGATGAATCTGAAGAAGCCCTGCTCGACCCGGGGTTAGAAGGCGACATAGCATTAAGCTCTGAATTCCACAACCAATCCCTAAAATGGCAATACTACAACACCAAGATTGTCCTCGCGAATAATCAAGAAAAAGAGTCTGCAAAAATCGGTAATGGTGAGTTCTTAGATTTAGATGAAAAGAACTGGTTACTGAGAGCCGAGCACGAATGGAGTATAGGCTCCCATATGATGAGTGGAGGGGTCGTCGCAGAAGAAAGTATTTATGACTATGCATTTGATCTAAGGCTAGATCGTTGCAGTGATTTCTCATCTGATGAATGCGATTTTGAATTCAGTGAGAGGCAGCAAGACTCTAACAAACTGACCATCATGACACTCAATGCTTTTATCGAAGACAAATGGATACTTAACAACTCATTCGAGCTAATTTACGGCTTACATTTTAGTGATGATGATTACTTAGAAGACGCTAATTTTGACCCAAGGATACGCCTTAATTGGCAAGCAACGCCAAGATTAAAAGTAACAAGCGCCACGGGCATCTATCATGAAATACCCGAGATTGAATTTATATTCCCCGTTATTGGAAACCCAAACCTAGAAACAATTCGCTCTGTTCATTACACATCAGGATTTGAATATGACCTAGACTCATCTTGGCGCTTAGCAACCAACGTGTACTATAAAGATATTGAAAATTTAGTCGTTGATATTGAAAAAGGTGAGCCGCCCTATTCCAATGCAGGCATAGGCAAAGCGTATGGTGCAGAATTCACTCTTAACAAAGAGAAAACACATAAATGGTATGGCTGGATGACTATTGCACTCTCCAAAACAGAGCGCACCAACACATTAACACATGAAACACACCCCTTTTCTTATGATGTACCCGTTGTTATTAATGCCGTTGCCAACTACCAGCTCACAAAAAAATGGAACATTGGCGCACGCTGGACTTACCGTACCGGTACACTTTACACCCCTATAACAGGTAATAAAGAAAACCCCAACTACCCTGGCTTCTATGTACCCGTTTATGGGGAGTTCAACAGTAAACGAGTGAAGGACTTCCACCGTCTAGATATTCGAGCAGAGCGACCAATCTTTAACAATAGAGGCTTGTTCTTTATTGATTTAATCAATGCATACAGTCGAAATAACACCTCTGGCATTGAGTATATTCCAAAACCCGATTCTAACGAGTTTGAACTCAAGAATATTGAAGGCTACGGTATTATTCCATCCATTGGCATGAAAATGACATTCTAACCTGCCACAGTAGAAATTCACCATGCACGCAACTCTTCAACTGGGCAGCCGCTTAAAGATGGTGAGAAAATAAAATATATGATTAAATCATGCTCATTCAAAGAGTGTCACGATGAGTGAGCGAGAGTATGGAAAATAGAGCTTTACCACGTATTTTATTAATAGAAGATGACAAACAACTGGCTGATTTAGTCCGCACCTATTTGAAGGAATATGGTTTTGAAATAAAATGGGCTGAAAATGGCACGTTAGGATTAACAATTGCGCAAAATTTTCAACCCGACCTGATTATACTTGACTTAATGCTACCCGAAATAGATGGCTTATCTGTTTGCCGCAAGTTACGGGCATGGTATTCAGGGCGTATTATTATTCTGACAGCCAGTGACGAGGATATGGATCAAGTAGCAGCGTTAGAGGTAGGGGCGGATGATTTTGTGACAAAACCCATTCACCCTCGGGTGCTACTTGCTAGAGTCCGCATGCTATTGCGGCGCAAACCCCTTGATACGTCACCTACTGACAATAGCGATGCAACATATTCTACTTATAATACACCTGATGATCAGAAAATTACTGACAAAAACATCGTCACTCATGGCGAGTTGCAACTTAAAAAATCACATAGAGAAGTACTGTTTAGGCAAAAAGAAATTTTCTTAACGGAGGCAGAGTTTAGTCTGCTATGGTTCTTAGCCTCTCATCCTGAAATACCGCTTTCACGGGATGATATTACTCAAGCCCTCCGTGGCATTTCATATGATGGTCTAGACCGCTCAATAGATAATCGCATTGTTTCTTTAAGAAGAAAGCTAGGCGATAATCAAGGCCTATCTAAGCGTCTTATTACCGTTAGGGGAAAGGGCTATCTCTTTGTTAGCGACCAATGGGAATGAATCACTCCTCTTCCCTTTCACCCCCTCTTTCTCTTTAACCTTTATTATGAGGGTAATACCTTAACGCCCATGAGAGGCATGAGCCAAGGGCTTAAAGCGAACAATATAAAACGTATTGGTACTCGTACTCTCTTTATTAAATGCTTTGGAGCGATGCAATTGATTTGCCGTTGCCAATATGCCGCGCTTACCATCATTAGCAAAACCTTCAACCCAAGCTAGACGTGAATCTTGAAATAATTTTTTATATTCACCTTTAGCCGTTACAACACCCAAGGCATTATTGGTAATATCTGAAATATAGACATTACCTCCTTTATCAATGGTAATACCATCACTCATTGGCTTGTTAGCAAACTTCTCTACCCGCTTACGCAAGTTTGACTCAGTTAATGTTTGATCCAATAAATCTTGCGTTTTGACACGATATAATGATTCAGAAGTCATGGGGGCAAAATAAACCCATTCATTTTTATGATCAATCGTAATAGGGTTTACACCTATACGAGCAGCGCCATCCCCAAAAGGTAAGACTTTACCTTCAATCACCATATCTTTATTTTCAGGAATAGTGAAAGGTGAGCCCGATAAAACCCTACGCACTTGACCCGTTGTAATATCTACCACTAGCAAGGCTGCATTTTCAGCATCAGCTGTATCAGTGATATAAATAGCATTATTTTTTCTATCAACTGCCAAATCATTTAAGATGTACGCATCACCAATATGAGGACGAGAGATATAAATTTCACGGTAGAGCTTTTCTTTTTTAGTATCCCAACCAATAACACGACTTGAGTGATGATCCCAGCGTGTATCTAAAAACCATAAGATGCCCTGAGCATCAGCCACAGCACCTAAAACAGAAAACAATTCTTTACTGAGCTTTTCATTAGGGTAAGGCTTAAATTCACCCGCCTTGGTAATCTCTAGCAGCTTGTAGGGTGAACCATATGCTTGATGTGTACTTAAAAAAATACGCCCACCCTTAGTAGCAGCAATATTTGCCGGTGGCACTTGGCTGTTTAGCTTATGCAAGACCTCAAAAGTTTGAGGTTGCTCTGCATTCACAACAGCTGCTTGAGCAAAAAAAGATAAGAATAAACTTACAAAAGCTAAAAATTTCATACTACTCTCGATTGAAAATATAAATATGAAATCATGTTAATTCATTGCCAAAAATAGCTCAACATCTCACTCAGCATCTATTGCGGCACTTCACAAAACATCATATCTATCAAACGCATTAAATCCGACTGCATGATTACAACAGAGTACTCGAACTGGCTTTCTTAACAGACCGATCAGTATTACAACATAGATGCGAAAGTTGACATTTTATGACAAAAAAATACACGCATACTTAGATCATACTGATTAGAATAGATGCGCATGCGAAGAATATTATGAAATAGTATTAACAGATTCCCTCTAAAACACCTCTCTCACATACCATTACAGGTCGCCGCCTTGCTTAGATTATTTGCATCACTTTATTTTCTCGCCTTCTTGCTAGTCTTTCAGGGTTCAAGCATTGTTGAGAGATTAGCCATACATATTTATGAAGATGAAATAATAAAAGACATGAAAAAAGATTTCTATGGGTTTCAAATTCTTCTAGAAAACTTACAAAGCAAGATTGATGAAAAAGCGTTCAAGGAACTACTGCTATACATATCCGACAATACTAACGTACCCACTGAAATACGCGCACTCGATGCATGGGACCTTGATGACGGGAAGCAACAACTTCAACAGGTTGGCGATATTTATATTGAGAGTATTTCAGAAGATATTCTATATACGCGATTAAATCACAACCAAGTAGTCAAGATAGGGCCTATTCAGACCATACCATCCGTACTCAAGCTTTCGGCTGCTTTGCAATTTGCCCCCTATTTACTTACCGGTATAACCATACTCATTTGGGTCTCTTGGCAGCAGTATAAAATACTCAAACTTAGCTTAGCGACGCAGAAATTTAGTGAAGGCAAGTTAAGCACCCGTGCGCAAATGGGCATACTAAGTGTGCCAAACTTAAGCAAAGCATTTAATACTATGGCAGAGCGCATACAGCGGCTATTTTTAAGCCATAAGCACCTCACTAATGCCGTCTCCCATGAACTACGTTCACCGATCACACGCATGCGCTTTCAGCTTGAACTGCTTGACCGCCACCTAGGAAAGTTACAACTTGCACCGCAAGATCAACATAAGAACACCACTTTTTTAAAAGGCTTGTCTGACAACCTAGACGGTATGGATAAGCTCGTTGACGAAATGCTAGGTTACGCAAAGATGGAGCGCTCGGAACTTCTGGCAACGCCTAAAGAAATTGATATAACAGCTTGGCTCACACAACAAAAAGAAACATTATTGACAGAGGTATCTAAAGCACTAACCATTGCCACTCCCGAAGGCAATCGGTATGCCGTATTCGATGATGAACTCATGGCACGTTTGTTACGCAATCTCGTAACAAATGCAGATCGATACGCTAAGAGTCTCATAATCATTGAGCTCGACTATGAAAATGATCACGTCTCGCTTTCTGTTAGTGATGACGGGATTGGCATTCCTCAAGATAAACGCCAAGCAGTGCTAGAACCTTTCTTTAGAGTAGACCCCAGCCGTACAGACAGTACTGGCGGGCATGGCCTAGGACTTGCCATTGTCACCCAAATTGTACGCTGTCATAACGGTAAAATTGATATTCAATCAAGTTCACTAGGTGGTGCTAAAGTCACGGTTAGGTGGCCACTACAACTAAGCTAAGCAAGTTAACTCAACAGATGAATCAGGTAAGGACACTCAAAAAAAGAATAGAACCGCTGTTAAACGCAAGGATTGCTTTTCGGAATAATGTCCATAGAAGCCTCTGCGCTAGCTTCACATCATTCATACAACAGGCCCGCACTCACAAATACCGCATTGCCAAATACAAATACACTACGTACATATTACTCGCCACACCATAGCCTCTATGCAATGGCTCTATGCAATAGCTCTCTGCAGTATCTCCATGCAATACCTCCATGAAATTCAGTTTTCACTCTGTTTTGCAACGTAACTTTTTAACAACGTAATTTTGCAACATAGCTTATAGAGCCGCCAAACCGCTCCAACAATCAAAAGTATTTGGCAGTCCTTCAAACTTACTCTAACATGACACCTAAAAAAATTTCATACTGTCAAGTGACATAACACATTAATAAAACACAGTTAACATAAATGCGCATGAAAAATGCATTGCAATATCACCCGGCCACTTAATTACCGCATATGGCAAGAACTTACAAGCGGATATATAGCACTATTTTATTTTTCTCAGGCACCTCCATGCACCAACTCACTTCATAAGACAAGGGTAAAACACAAAAAAGCACCACCTCAGGACGTCATAACAAGCAAACGCTGCTTATCACTATCAAACATCTTAATCTTTTAGAGGATATGTAATATGGAAACAAAAGGTAAGATCTATTTTTTGACACTATCAACCTTCTGCATGATTGCATTAGCTTTACAGCCTATTCATGCTCAGACCATCAGTTTTAATGCCTCTGGACTTAATGGGGAAAATATCAACAACCCCACCTCGCTCGATTTTGGACCAGACGGAAAGCTATATGTTGCTCAACAAGATGGCAGTATTTTACGCTTAACTGTTTCAAGAAATGCAGCGCCACAAGGCGCAGGTGAATATACCGTTACCGAAACTGAAATTATTAGTGTGGTACAGCAAAACACCCCCAACCATACTGATGATGGTTTAGTGACATCTATAAAAAAACGTCAAGTAACAGGGATTTACGCTGCGGGAACTGCAACCCAGCCAATATTGTATGTCACCTCGTCAGACAATCTTATTGGCGGCGGCGGGGCAATCAATGATAAAAATTTAGATACCAACTCAGGCGTGATCTCTCAACTCACACTAACCGCTAACGGATGGAATAAGATCGACTTAGTTCGAGGATTACCGCGCTGCGAAGAAAATCACTCAATTAATGGATTAGACTTATTCGAAAAAGACGGCACTTCATACATGTTGGTACAACAAGGCGGGCATACCAATAAAGGGGCACCCAGCAATAATTTTGTTGGCACACCTGAATATATGCTTTCGGGGTCATTGCTCATTGTAAACCTCAGCCAGCTTAGCAATATGCCGGTTTACACCGATCCACGCTCGAACACTCAATACGTTTACGATTTACCAACACTCAACGACCCTAACCGAGATGATATTACCAATACCGATTCTCGATTCCCCTACCCTTCTGGACACCCATTATTTAATGCAACGATTGATGTAGGCGACCCTTTTGGTGGTGATGACGGACTCAACCAAGCTTTCCCTGAGGCAGGTGGCCCAGTACAAATTTTTTCACCTGGGTGGCGTAATGCTTACGATGTCGTGATTACTGAAAGTGGTCAAATTTACACATCAGATAATGGGCCAAATACTGGCTGGGGAGGCCAACCCATTATTTATGATTTCAATGACCTACTCAAAGGGGATGAGTCGAATACAACGTATGATCCCTCTTTAGGCGATTTCATTAAAAATGAGTTTAATGAAAGCGGCAGCCAAGGCCACGGGGACCCACTGCACTACATTGGTACAACGGCAGACGCAAACGGCACCTATTATGGCGGCCATCCTATTCCGATTTTAGCATTTCCTTCTCAAGCAGACCTGATCACCTATAAAAATATTAGCGGTAGCTGGCAGGAAACCTCAAGACAAACATTAGCCAGCACACTCGCCAATACATCCGGTTACTTTAATAGTAGCTTTTCTATTACTGACTTTCCGAATGACCCGCGACTGGGAAGATATTTATCAAACGCCATTGACAGCCCCGATGTCAATATTTTAGATATTGTCAATTCATCAACCAACGGCATATGTGAATACACCGCCTCAAATTTTAATGGTGCATTAAAAGGTAACCTACTCACCGCATCATTTAACGGCAACATTAACCGCTATGTGTTGAATGCAACCGGTGATCAAGTGATTGAAAAAGAAGTTATTTTCAGCGGGTTTGGCTCCACACCATTGGATGTCATCGCCTTGCCTGATGGCCATATTTTTGCCGGCACGGTATGGGCAGCAACTTACGGCGCTGACGACATCACCATCTTTGAACCCACCGATAGCAGTAATAATAGCTGTCCATTACCTGGCACACCGGAGTTTGACCCGACAGCCGATAGTGATAATGATGGCTACAGTAACCAAGATGAAATCGATAACGGCGCAAATCATTGCTCAGGCGGTGTGACTCCAACGGACAATGATGCAGATTTTATTTCGGATTTAAATGATACAGACGATGATAATGACAACATCCCCGATGTAAGTGATGCCTTTGCTATTGACCCATTCAATGGCATCAATACAAAGCTACCGATCAATTACCCTTTTTGGAATAATGACCCTGGTACTGGCTTTTTTGGCTTAGGTTTTACAGGCCTTATGCTCGATCCAAGCGGTACAACAGATTACCTCACGCAATTTGATGAAAATAATCTTTCATTTGGTGGTGCTGCCGGTAAAGCCTCTATTGACCTCATTCCAGATGGTGATGCTGTTGGCCCTGTTAACACCCAAGCTTATAGTTTTCAATTTGGAGTGGATGTTAATACTACCACCCCGCCGTTTACGGTTTATTCACGCGTAGAGTCACCCTTTTTTGGTATTGATGGTTCAAGCACAACACCTGAGTCCTTTCAATCTGCCGGTATTTATATTGGCAATGGAGACCAAGACAATTACTTAAAAATTGTCATCGGTCATGGCATTACTTCTGGTGATGATATTGACGGAGTCGAAGTGCTACTCGAAAACAACGGTTTAGTTCAAAGTGCCCGATACGACATAGAGAACCTATTAAGCGGCAATGCCGTTGACATGTATTTCAGCATCGACCCTGCTAATAATACAGCCCAGCCTTATGTTTCAATTGATAACGGGGTTAATGTACTACCACTAGGCAATCCTATAGTGCTTCCTACAAGCTTTTTAGACGCGGCCGATAATCAAGGTATGGCGGTTGGAATCATTAGTTCGTCATTTGGTGTAGGAGCACCTTTCTCTGCCATTTGGGACTTTATTAATGTACTAGAAGATCAAAATGGTGTGCTAGAACCTAAAACAGATAGTGGCGATTTTACGTTCGGTGAGCATTCCGCAAATGGGGATGAAAGCCAGTTAAATATCACACTGCAAAATCTTAGCGGTCCTGCTGGTGGTGCCATGACCATTAGCGCTGTAACGCTTAGCGGGACAAATAGCGACCTCTTTGATTTAGACGTTACTACGCCACTCGCACTGGGTGCAGGCGTGGAGCTAACACTACCACTCTCTTTTAAACCCAACGCTATCGCAGGTCTTAAAGTAGCGACATTAACCATTGAGCACTCAGGTAATACCTCGCCACTCATTATCCCCCTTAGCGCCAATATTAAAGAAGAAACTGTTTTACCAACGGTACGCATCAATGCCGGAGGCCCTGAGGTTAGCGCAAGTGATGATGGGCCAAATTGGCTAGCCAGTAATACAGTTGGTGCATTTTCTTCAACCGCATTTTCAGTTAATACAGGGATGATCGCTGGTTTTAGTTTTAACTATGCCAATAAACATAGCTCGATACCTAGCTACATCGACGCATCAACTTATGAGGCACTATTCAGCAGCGAACGCTGGGATGCCAGTAGCGGGCCAGAAATGGCTTATAGTATCCCACTTTCAAACGGGCAATATACCGTCAACCTTTATGTCGGCAATGGCTTTGGTGGAACAGCTGATATAGGTGAGCGCGTTTACGATATTCTCATCGAGAATGACATCGTCACCGACAACCTAGACTTGATTAAAAACTATGGTCATCAAGTCGGTGCCATGCTGAGTTTCACAGTTACTGTCACAGATGGTGAACTCAACATAGATTTTGGACATGAGACCGAGAACCCTTTAATTAATGCCATAGAAATCATTCCCGCATCTGCGCCAACACCTCTCAGCCTTAACCCAATCGCACCACAGCAAAATACCATCGGTGATGCGATTGATATAGCAGTCGAGGCCAGTGGAGGTACCGCAACAGAAAATATTACCTATGCCCTTTCGGGGCAGCCTGACGGTATTGATATTGAGCCAACAAACGGGCAAATATTTGGTGTAGTAGCGGCAACAGCTATTGATGGCGGCATTGCACATAATGGCGAACATATGGTAACCCTGACCATTAGTCAGGCAGGCTCACCCAGTGTTTCGGTGGAGTTCAGCTGGGTCATTGAAGCACCCACAGCACCCCAGACTTAACACTGAGTCGGCTTACCACCGGAACAAACGGCCAAGGGTGGCCGCTCGGTGCTTCTAATACTAGGTAGTCAGAAAATAAGCCGCTACAATGCGGCTTATTGTTTTCTGTGCAGGCCAATTCCCCATGAACCAAGAACAACTTAAGCAGGCTGTGGCTCGGGCTGCTATCGATTATATAACCCCCAAATTAACACCTGATAGCATCATTGGAATCGGAACGGGCTCTACCGCAAATTTCTTTATTGATGATTTAGCTGCTCATAAAAAACAATTCAAAGCCGCTGTAGCCAGCTCAGATGCCAGCGAAGAGCGCTTAAAAGCGCATGGCATTACCGTAATAGACCTGAATGATGCCCCAAAACTCGCTCTCTATATTGATGGTGCCGATGAAACCAATGCCCACTTAGAACTCATCAAAGGCGGAGGCGCGGCACTCACAAGAGAGAAAATTGTTGCAGCCGCCGCAACTGAATTTATCTGCATAGCCGATGCAAGCAAGCAAGTTGAAACACTCGGTAACTTCCCTTTACCGGTTGAAGTTATCCCCATGGCGCGAGCTTACGTTGCAAGAGAGCTGCAAGCACTTGGCGGCACACCAATCTATCGTGAAGGTGTTATTACCGATAATGGTGGTCATATTCTTGATGTACACGACCTCGCAATCACTCAGCCCATAGAGCTCGAAACACAAATAAACCATATTACAGGCGTCATCACCAATGGCCTTTTTGCCAAGCGTTCGGCGGATGTATTGCTGCTAGGTACAGAGCAAGGGGTGACGGTACACTCGAAGGGGAAGACTTAGTATTCGTCATCACCAATGCTACAGATCTTTGGCTCATCACTCTTAGATGATCTTCACACACTCCATGTGCTAAGATTGCGCCCTTTTTTGGGGTATTCATCACCCCTAAAGCGAGCATGCGATAAGTTATATCGATTCATATACCCAAAAGGCATAAACAGCACTTTTTCTTGCGCCCTATCCCTAAGGCACCTAATCAATTCGATGGTTGATACGGGCTATTAAGTGTTCAAACGTTTTGCCTCAAAGGCTTTATTGATATTGACAGACTCTAGATTGAATCTGTCAAAGCTCATAACTAAGAGTTATTTACTCGTCTTAGCGTGCCATAACCGCCAGACAAGTATCATGCTACTCGCTTTACCCTTATTCATTGTTTACGTATTTTTAGGTACCCCATATGAGCGCGTCAAAAACCTCGCTAGATAAGAGCAGAATCAAGTTTGTTTTATTGGAAGGTGTGCACCAATCTGCTGTTGATACGCTAAAAGCAGCAGGTTATAGCAATATTGATTACTTAACAGGCGCTCTCACTGGAGATGAGCTAATAGAACGCGTTAAAGACGCACACTTTATTGGCCTTCGCTCACGCACCCAGCTTACAAGGGAAGTCTTTGAGAAAGCAGAAAAACTGATAGCAGTGGGGTGTTTTTGTATCGGTACCAACCAAGTGGATCTGGGGGCCGCTCAAGAATACGGCGTGGCTGTATTTAATGCGCCCTACTCCAATACACGCTCAGTAGCAGAGCTGGTCATTGCAGAGGCTATCTTAATGCTTCGCGGCATCCCCGCTAAAAATGCAGGTTGCCACCGTGGCGAATGGTTGAAATCAGCAGCAGGTTCTTTTGAAATACGTGGCAAGACACTAGGTTTAGTGGGTTATGGCTCAATCGGATCACAAGTGAGTGTATTGGCCGAAGCACTGGGTATGCGCGTCATTTTCTGTGATGTCATCAATAAACTGCCATTAGGTAATGCCGCTCAGGTACCCACTTTAGATGCCTTGTTGAGCAAAGCCGACATTGTCAGTTTGCATGTACCTGAAATTGCTTCTACAAAGAATATGATGGCTAAAGAGCAGTTCGCCAAAATGAAGCCTGGTGCGCTGTTCATCAACGCCTCGCGAGGAACTGTTGTTGACATTGACGCCTTGGCAGATGCCCTAGAAAGCGGACACATTGCAGGCACAGCAATTGATGTATTCCCCGTCGAACCCAAAAGCAACAATGATGAGTTTGTTAGCCCTTTAAGAAAGTTTGATAACGCTATTCTGACACCACACATTGGTGGCTCAACCGCCGAAGCACAAGAAAACATCGGCTTAGAAGTCGCTAGTAAACTTGTCAAATACTCAGATAACGGGACAACGACGACTTCGGTCAACTTCCCAGAAGTTGCCTTGCCAAGCCAAGAAAAAGCGCACCGCCTTTTGCATGTTCATGCAAATGAGCCGGGTGTTCTGGTCGCAATCAACCAAATCTTTAGCGAAAACAATATCAATATTGTGGGCCAATACTTACAAACTAACGATAAAGTCGGTTACGTCGTGATTGATATTGAAGCAGCATCTAGTGATATGGCTCTCGAAAAACTAAGAGCCATCCCAGGGACTGTACGCTGTCGAGTGTTATTTTAAAGCCTCGTGCACTGCACTTTCCTTACATTGAACCATTACATTAAAGCCTTCACTTCGATTGCTCCCCTGTGAAAACAGCAGGGAGCAATCGTGATAATGGAATGATATAGCATGGAAACCTTATTTACCCTCGACTTTACAGTCCGCGACTACGAGTGCGATCTACAGGGCATTGTTAATAATAGCGTTTATAGCAATTACCTTGAGCATGCTAGGCACGAGTTTTTAAAGACAATTGGTTTAAATTTTGCTGAGCTGACTCAAGCAGGCGTGTTTTTGGTTGTAACACATACGGCATTCCATTATCGCAAACCCTTAAAGAGCGGGGATGCATTCAGCGTGAGTGTTGCTCACCAAAGCAGCAGCAAGATTCGTGGTGAATTTTTACAACGCGTTATTCGCCAATCCGATGATGCACTCATGCTAGAAGGAACGGTTCGCTGGGCCTCAATCGATGACAAGGGTCGGCCAATTAAATCGTTACAAGTAGCCGAAGCCTTACATAATGCGGCACATACTTCACCCCAACTTTAATCTTTGTATAGCAGGTAAAGTCAGCCAGTGATGGCACGATTGTTCATTATGATTCTCTCTTTTCGCTCTACTTTTCGCTCTATTAGTTCCTGTATTGGCTTTACTCTAGTATTAACGGGTTGCTTACATACATCAATTCAGAATGAGTCTACTTCTATTTCTGAGCTTGAACACCCGCAAAATGAATCACCTCTCTCATCAGAGACGAATGAATACGCCACATCTCAACAGATATTTGATGATGCAACATACTGCACTGTGCAAGGCGATGCTCTAGAAAGCTTTTCTATTCCTCAACCACTTTCTGCCTGGGACTCTATGCGCAGCGGTTTTGGCATAGGAGAAGCTCTCGATAAAGCAGCAAATAAAAAAGTAGCTAAATATTTGCGTTGGCATAAAAAACACCCAAGACACTTAAAAGCCGTGAGTGAACGCGGTAAGCCTTATCTCTACTTTATTTTGCAAGAGCTTGAAAAGCAGAATTTACCACTGGAGCTAGCTCTTATCCCTATGGTCGAAAGTGATTTCAATCCTGCTGCCCGCTCGCCCGTCCGTGCAGTAGGCTTATGGCAAGTCATGCCAAAAACAGGTAAGTCTTTAGGGCTAGAGCAAACATGGTGGTATGACGGACGGCGTGATGTGGTGAGGTCAACCCAAGCGGCACTCACCTACCTCAAGCGATTACACGGCCTATTTGGCGAAGATTGGCTGCTGACTTTAGCCGCCTACAATAGTGGGCAAGGTACTGTTCGCAAAGCACTTAAAAACAATAAACGTAAAGGGCTAGCAACAGATTTTTGGTCGCTCAAACTACCAAAAGAAACACGGCAATATATTCCTAAACTCTTAGCCTTAAAAGCAATCGTCATGAATCCGCATGAATATGGCATTCAATTGGCGCACATCCCTTATTCACCGTATTTTTCAGTGGCTAATATCGGGAGCCAGATTGACTTGGAACAAGCAGCAAAACTGGCAGGCATCAACATACAAGCGATCAAACGCTTAAACCCCGGGCACTATAGATGGGCGACTTCACCACATGGGCCACACACACTCGCCATTCCTATTGAACACCACCAAAAGTTTGTCTCAAACCTAAGCCTTTTACCCAAAGATCAACGCGTTTCATGGGACCGGTACACGATTAAAAAGGGCGATAGCCTAGGAAAGATTGCAAAGCATTTTAATACTGACATTCAATCTCTCAAGGCAATCAATAATCTTAAGAAGAATCTTATCCGCACAGGTAAAACGCTTCTTGTCCCTTATCAAAACTCAAGCGAACAAAACAGCATTAGTGATGTAAGCACATTAGCCGCTTCTGAGACATCGATTCGATATCGCGTAAGAAAAGGTGATTCATTGTGGATAATTGCTCGCCAGTTCAATACCACAATCAAAAAAATTGCAAAACGTAATAGCCTTAAGCCCAGCAAGCCTTTAAAAGTGAATCAGGTTTTAGTGATTGATAGACAATTGGCTCAGCAATCAAATCAGCCTAATACCAATGCAGTAGCAGCTGACACAAAAGAAGATCAGGCTCATACTATTGAGTACATCGTTAAGAAAGGGGATTCACTGGCTCGTATCAGTAATCGGTTTGGTGTGAGTATTCAAAACATAGAGCGGTGGAATAGCATTCATCGCCGCAATATTTTGCACCCAGGAAAAATACTCAAAATTAAAATTGCTAGCATTTCAAAGAATAAAGATAATGCACGCAATATAGCGAAAAAACTCGCATCATCGTAAGATCCACAATACTAACGAGTGAGTATAAGCAGCTAAGACAATCAGCTAAGCATCCTCAGCATGCATTGAATCAATCGTATAAGCTAGGGCGCTCACATCCAGGCCA
>CALIUX010000161.1 GCA_938048505.1 uncultured Pseudomonadales bacterium | reverse complement strand
TGGGTAATAAGTGGCGCCAGTTGAGCAAATTTATTCAGGTATACGTCAGGAGTAGGGCGATCTGTCTGCAGACAAGTAGCCTGCTCATAAAATGTAGCATCACTTTTAAAGCGGCTTTCTGTTGTGCCCGTGTAATGAATGAAAAGGTCAAACAGCGGGTTACCCTTTAGCCATTGAGTGTGGCATGAGCTATCTGTTGCATTGACGATAACAATAAAGCGCTTATCCATAAAATCTGTTTGGTAAACCTGCTCAAAATGATGTAATTAAAATGGATGTGGGGGGAGCATGTTAGAAGCTTACGGTAATTCAGTCTACTGGGGCGCTTTACCAGAGCGCTTTTCAATCTTGTTTGGCCATCAATTGGCCTGCATTGCTGGCGACTTTAATGGTTTTGCTATAACCTTGCGCCCTTTTGAATGGGTGGCTGGGGCTGACTACAGAGCAAGTTACCCCATGCTGTAACCCTCGCCGTAACTCTGCAGTGTCGATGAACCATGCAACTTTCTGATTTTCACTACGTATTGCCCGAATCGCTGATTGCGAAAACCCCTTCAGCTGAGCGTACGGGTAGCCGTTTATTACAGTTAGACGGGCCGACCGGCACACTCCATGACCAGCAATTCCCTGATTTACTTGAAGCGCTAGAAGCTGGCGACTTAATGGTGTTTAACAATACCCGTGTGATTCCTGCTCGGGTATTTGGTAAAAAATCTACCGGCGGAAAAATCGAAATGCTGGTTGAGCGGGTTGTCAGTGACTCGCGTGTGACGGCGCATGTGCGGTCGAGTAAGTCCCCTAAAGCCGGTGCTGAGCTTATTTTAGAAGGTGATGTTACGGTGACGGTAGCCGGCCGTGAAAATGACCTGTTTGTTATTGATTTCCCTTCAGGCGCTACCGCTATTGAGGTGCTTGAGCGGGTAGGGCATATGCCGTTACCCCCTTATATTGATCGCGAAGATACCTTAGCCGATAAAGACCGCTACCAAACCGTGTACAACGCCCATAAAGGCGCAGTTGCGGCTCCTACTGCCGGTTTGCATTTTGATGATGCGATGCTGGAGGCGATCAAAGCTAAAGGCGTCAATATCACGTTTGTAACCTTACATGTCGGGGCTGGCACCTTTCAGCCTGTGCGTGTCGACAATATCAAAGAGCATACAATGCATGCCGAATATATGGTGGTTGATCAAGCAGTATGTGATGCAGTCAATGCCACCAAAGCAGCCGGTAAACGTGTCATTGCGGTTGGGACAACCAGTGTTCGCTCGCTCGAAACTGCGGCTCAAAGCGGTACTTTAAAGCCTTATAGTGGCGATACGCAGATCTTTATTTATCCTGGTTTTGATTTTAATGTGATCGATGCGCTCGTCACGAATTTCCATTTGCCAGAATCTACGTTACTCATGTTGATTTCTGCCTTGGCAGGCTACAACCATGTCAAAGCCGCTTATGACCATGCGGTTGCAGAGCAATATCGCTTTTTTAGTTATGGCGATGCCATGTTTATTACCCACAATCCTCATGCCAAAGAACAGGGGCCACTTTAAATGTCGTTTATGGATTTTGAATTACACGCTACCAGTGGTCAGGCTCGCCGAGGTCGGCTGACATTTCCGCGTGGCACAGTTGAAACACCTGCCTTTATGCCCGTTGGAACCTATGGCACTGTTAAGGGTATGACGCCTGCTGATATCGAAGCCACTGGCGCTGATATTATTCTAGGGAATACCTTTCATTTGATGTTACGCCCCGGGACTGAAGTCATAAAAGCGCATGGTGATTTGCATGACTTTGCTCAATGGCAAAAGCCTATATTGACCGATTCAGGTGGCTTTCAAGTCTTTAGCTTGGGCGCTATGCGCAAAATTACCGAAGAGGGCGTAGTGTTTAAATCGCCTATCAATGGCAGTAAGGTTGAGCTAAACCCCGAAATTGCTATGCAAGTCCAGCGTGACTTGGGTAGTGATATCGTCATGATTTTTGATGAGTGCACACCGTATCCAGCAACTGAAAAAGAAGCGCGTGATTCTATGGCGCTTTCATTACGCTGGGCTCAGCGTAGCAAAGATGCTCACGGCGATAGCGCCAGTGCATTGTTTGGCATTGTGCAAGGTGGTATGTATGAGCACTTGCGGAGCGAGTCACTAGAAGGCCTTGAAGCGATTGGTTTTGATGGTTACGCCATTGGCGGGTTGAGTGTCGGCGAGCCTAAAGAAGATATGGTGCGCATATTGAACCATCTTGGCCCAGTTATGCCCAAGGACAAGCCTCGCTACTTGATGGGTGTTGGTAAGCCTGAAGATATTGTTGAGGCTGTGCGCAGAGGCATCGATATGTTCGATTGTGTCATGCCAACACGTAATGCACGCAATGGTCATTTATTTACCCATGAGGGTGTTGTGAAGATTCGCAATGCAACGCATCGCAACAGCACTGCGCCTTTGGATTCAGAGTGTGATTGCTACACCTGTAAAAACTTTAGCCGTAGCTACTTACACCATCTTGATAAATGTGGCGAGATACTCGGCGCGCAGTTGAATACGATTCATAATCTGCGCTTTTATCAAAAAGTCATGAGTGATTTGCGTACGGCAATTGAAAATGATGCCTTAGAAGAGCATGTCGCAGCATTTTACGCTAGGCAGGGTAAGCCTGTGCCACCGCTCGAGGCGGCCACGTCTTAGCTCATATGTCTTTATTAAGTATTAAGATGCTGCTAACGGCGCCTTAAATACACTTGAGAGTAGGTCTTTACCATCAATTGACCGAAAATGAGCGCGTTATAGCGCTGTAATATACCGTGCAATATAACGCGCAATATAAATAGGGGCGTGCAAGTAACGTGATGCTTGCACAGTAGAATGGCTTGAACTTGGTCAATTGTCCCCAATAAACGATAACTGAACGTCACATCGCTATCATCGCAGCCACTTTTGATTTGGCTCTAATGCGAGGCAAGTGTTAACAGCTGTCAACTCGAATTCACTAACTGTATTTAACTGGATTGTTTCATGAACCGTTACCCTTTATGGAAATACCTTCTCTTGCTGGTGGTATTGGGTTTGGGCATTACATATGCCTTGCCAAATATCTATGCGCCAGACCCTGCCGTACAGGTAAGCGGTTACTCAGCTGATCTTAAAGTTGATGAGCGTGCCCTTAAGCAAATAGAAAAAGCGCTTACGGATGCCAATATCGCTTACAAAAGTGCGGTGCTTGAAGAGTCAGGTTCTGCATTGGTTCGCTTAACTGCTCTTGATGATCAGTTAAAAGCACAAAAAGCCATTGAGGATCGTTTTGGTGTGCTTAAGCGCAAAAACGAAGGCGATAAATATATTGTTGCCCTCAATAGTGCGCAAACAACGCCTCAGTGGTTGCGAGATCTCGGCGCAAGCCCAATGAACTTAGGCTTAGACTTAGCGGGCGGGGTGCACTTTGTACTCGAAGTTGATACACCTAAAGCGGTAACTGATAGGTTGCTCGACAGTGAAGATGTCGTGAAAAAAGCCATTCGAGAAGCCCGTATATTTGATGTGAAAGTATCGATTGAAAAGGGTGTTCTAACGGTTCAAGCGCCAACCGAAGAAGCGCAGTTGCAGCTCTCAAATATTTTACGAGACGAGCTGCCTCGTATGCAGCGCAAGTCCAGTACCGAAAACGGTCAATTTATGATTCGCGCTAAGCTTGCAGAAGATGCTATTCATGAAATTGAAGATCATGCGGTATCGCAAAACTTAACAACATTGCGCAATCGTGTGAATGAATTGGGTGTGGCTGAGCCGTTGGTTCAACGCTTAGGGCGCAATCGTATTATTGTTGAATTACCGGGTGTGCAAGATACCGCGCGTGCGAAAAAAGTGATTGGTAAAACAGCGAACTTGGAATTCCGCTTAGAAGCTAAGCCTGATGCTGGTTTTGCTCAGCGTGAAAAATTCAGCCATCGCCAAGAAGATATGCAAGCAATGACTGGCGGCTCTTACCTTGAACGCAGACCGATTATTACGGGCGAAAGCGTGACAAATGCAACACGCGGCTTTGACCCAGAGACCAGTCAGCCACAGGTGAATATTTCATTAGATGCCGATGGGGGTGCAGCGATGCACCGTGCGACACGCAGCAATGTTGGTCGTCGTTTAGGGGTTTTATTTATCGAATATCGCCCGAGTACACGTAAGGTGAAAGAGGCCGACGGCACAATTCGCACCGTGGTCGATACCATCCCGATGAAAAACATTATTAGTTTAGCAACGGTTCAAAGTGCTTTAGGCAGAGAATTCCGTACTACGGGCCTAAGCGAAGCCGAAGCTGGTGAACTGGCTCTGTTATTAAGGGCAGGTGCCTTGGCTGCACCAATGGTCTTTGTTGAAGAGCGCACCATTGGCCCGTCATTGGGTAAAGAGAATATCGAGCTGGGCGTGAAATCAATCAAGCTGGGTATGATTTTAGTCGTTATCATTATGCTGCTTTACTACCGTGTTTTTGGTATCGCAGCGAATATTGCACTGGCCTTTAACGTTGCACTGATTGCAGCGATTATGAGCCCATTTGCCACCCTGACGTTGCCTGGCCTTGCGGGTATTGTCTTAACAGTGGGTATGGCAGTTGATGCGAATGTACTGATCTTCTCGCGCATTAAAGAAGAACTGAAAGCGGGTATGCCGCCACAAAGTGCCATTAGTGCAGGCTTTGATCGTGCCTTTACCACCATTTTGGATGCAAATATTACCACCTTGATTGTGGCGTTGATCTTATTTGGTATTGGTTCGGGGCCCATCAAAGGTTTTGCCGTGACCTTATCAATCGGTATTTTGACTTCGATGTTTACAGCGATTGTTGTAACCCGCGCAGTTGTGAATTTAATTTATGGCGGTCGCCAAGTTAAAAAGCTTTCTATATAAGGTAGGGATTGCACAATGAGTGATTTAAAAGTAGTTAACTTTATGGGCTATGCCCGTATTGCCGCAATCGCCTCGGTAATTTTTATTGTTGTTTCGATTGGTGCATTGGCGGTCAAGGGGCTTAGTTTAGGGCTCGATTTTACAGGTGGCACCTCTATTGAGCTGGAGTATGCTCAAGCCCCTAATCTCGAAAAGGTCCGCTCTGAACTTGTTGGTGCCGGTTACCCTAGCGCCGTAGTCGTCGCTTATGGCGCCGATACCGATATTATGGTGCGTATTCAGGGTGATGCAGCAAACCTTGCAGAAGAGATTTCAGCGGTGCTGAATAATGGTCAACATGATGTCACCATTAAGCAAAGTTCATTTATTGGACCGCAAATCGGTGAAGAGCTCAGAGATGATGGCGGCTTGGGCATGTTGTTCGCATTAGCCGTTGTCATGGTGTATGTAGCGCTGCGATTCCAGTTTAAGTTCTCAGTGGGTGCTGTTGCTGCGCTCGTACATGATGTGATTGTTGTGCTGGGTGTTTTTGCAATATTAGGGCTCGACTTTGACTTAACTGTATTGGCTGCAATTTTGGCTGTGATTGGTTATTCGCTGAATGATACGATTGTTGTATATGACCGCGTAAGGGAAAATTTCCGTATTGTGCGTGATATGGATGTGCCGGGGATTATTAATTATTCGTTAACGCAAACATTAGGTCGAACCTTAATGACATCGGGTACGACGATTGTGGTATTGCTTGCACTCTTTTTTGTAGGGGGTGAGATGATTCATAACTTCGCCACGGCACTGTTAATTGGTGTGTGTGTGGGAACCTACTCCTCGATTTATGTTGCATCGGCCATTTTGCTTTGGATGAAGGTCACCCATGAAGACCTTATGCCACCTAAAGTTGAAGTAGAAGGCGAAGAATTTGATGACCTAGAAGGAATAGAAGGGCAAGAGCGCCCGCCTTTCTAAATCGGGTTTAGCCTGTAGCCTAAGCTAGATTTAGGCAGCTAAGCCAACGTTCTCACACTAAGCTTCATAAAAACTGAGTGTGAGAACATAAAAAAACGGGACAAGCTTAAATGCTTGTCCCGTTTTTTTATGTTTACTATTTATAGCTATTCTATTTTTGGTCTTGATATCGTGCTAGTTTTTAAGCAACCTGATCTTTGTGTGCAACGTGTAGTACTTCAATCATTTTGTCTTCTGCTTCAAAGCGCGTAGCCAGCCATTCGCCAACTTTGGAGAGGTCTGCACTGAGTGTTTCAAGATCGTCCGTTTCTTGATACTTATCGTTAAAATCAAGAATATCTTCAGTCGTTACATCAATGGCCTTATAAAGCGGGCTAGCTGCTTTTAAACCCTCTTTGTCATCAAGGTCTTTGGCTTCTTTTAAAAGCTGCTCATAGACTTCAAAATGACCCGCTGACACATAATCAACCATGATCTGGCAAAGCTTTCGTAAGCGGCTGGCATAGCTGTCTTGCTCATTGCTTGTCAAAGCATTACTGAGTTCACAATAATCAACCAAGAGCTCTTTGCGCTCCTCAAGCCAGCGATCAATGATTTCACTTACGCCACCCCATCGTTCCTGGGCTGATTGGCAGTTTTCTAACATAGGTACATGTTCCTAAAGCGGGTTGTTATTCTCTCTAAACGTATTGTTTCACAGCTCTTTATCTTATGCGCTTATTGTTTGAAGAAACGTATTGCCATTAAGGCAAGTGCGATTAAGCCGTTAAAACGTTAATAGGCCGTCAAATAAGCGATAATAACAAAGCACCGTTCATTTTGTGGTGTTTATGAGATAGAGGTCATTGGAGATCCGTCTGCTTACATCAGCAGTACATATCTTTGTTCCAAGATAGGTGATTGTTGAGGTGAGAGCAAGTGCCTTTTCAGGCAACCGCTTACGAATAGGCTTTTAGCGAATAATCTCAAAAACCTATTCACATGTCAGTTGGATTACGAGTGCGCCAAACGAAAATTGTGTCTAGATTGCTCTTGGGAGTCGAAAGAACTGCCAGAGCCCAAACCCTGTTAGGCCAACAAACGCAACAAGTGTCCAGCCTGGAATTGTGAGGCCCAGAAACATCCAAGAGACTTCTGCGCAGTTACCATCGCCCCTTAAGAGCAATGAAAAAGCATCGGCTAAAGGAAAATTATCAAACATGTAGGCAATATCTGGTCCGCAAGCTGGTACTTGATCTGCAGGCAGGCTCTGCAGGTAAATCTGACGGCTTGAAAAGCTCCCGCCAATAACTGCAAAAATAATACAGAGACCCGCATAGATTTTTTGTCCGTAGCCCGTTGGGTTATGCAAAAAGCCCAGTAGGGCACTCACGCCCACTGATATAATGAAAATACGCTGGGTAATACACAGCGCGCAAGGAATCATCTTCATGACATATTGCATGTAAAGCCCCACCAACATTAAACCTACGCACCCAAGCGTAATGAGGGCAAATGTTTGGCGGGAAGACGGAATTGGCATATTGAAAACCTATTAACTGGAATGGGGTTGTTGGCAAAAATCAAACATTACAAGTGTAAGCCAAGCGTTAATCCATTGTTATGGATAGGCCTACCTACGAGAAGTTCACCTGCAATATCAGTAACTTGACTTAGTGCCTCTTGAGGTAGATTAACTCTCGCCTATGTTTTGCTAAACGTCTACACTATGCGCCATCTTGATTTGCAGTTAGCCTCTTGGGCTTCTTTGTGTTTGGTAGCTTACGGTTGATAGCCTACTGATGGCAATATGCTGTTGACGCATAATATATCAATTGTTGCTTATTTCATGCTAATAAAAAGGCTATAAACCTTGTTGCAACTTCGCCAATTTACGTGTGTTCGCGATGACGAGCCGCTTTTCATTCCCTTTGATACAACGATTGAGGCGGGTGATATTGTACAGATTGCAGGCCCAAACGGTGCGGGTAAAACAACACTATTGCGATCCTTATGTGGCTTGTATGATAGCTATGAAGGTGAGTGCGATTGGCAGGGTACTGCTATCCGTCGTTCACGTGAAGCATTCTTATCGCAGTTGTTGTACTTTGGGCATCATCCCGGCGTGAAAAAGTCCTTAACGGCCCGTGAAAACCTAGAATGGTTTGCCGGTATCAAAGGTGTTAACTCCACGTTTGATGTCGACGCAGTGCTCGCTCTTGTTGGCTTAGCAGGCTATGCCGATATTCCTTGCCAGCAAATGTCCGCAGGGCAGCACAGAAGAGTGGGCTTAGCGCGTTTATATTTTGACCCTTCACCCCTTTGGATCTTAGATGAACCTTTTACAGCCATTGACCGGCAGGGTGTTGCGCGTCTTGAATCCTTACTAGAAAGTCATGCACAAAAGGGCGGTATTGTTATTTTGACAACGCATCAGCCATTATCGCTCGAAGGCTATCGAACCATTAACCTCGAAAAGTATGAGGAGGGTGGTTATGTCAGTTGAACAAGCACCCGAAACCCTTAATTTGCGCTCTGAAGTGGCAGATGCTGCCGCGCATGATGGTTTATGGCATGCATGGAAAACAGCTTTTCGGCGTGAACTCATTATGGCTTTTCGTCATAAAGGTGAGCTGGCTAACCCGTTGATTTTCTTTTTGATGGTTGTTGTATTTTTACCGCTTGGGATTGGTACCGAAAAAGCGGTTTTGTCGCAATTGGCACCTGGTATGATCTGGGTGATTGCATTACTTGCTACATTGCTATCGCTAGATGGCTTATTTCGCAGTGATTTTGATGATGGCTCTCTAGAGCAATTATTACTCAGCCCGCAACCCTTAGCGGCTTTAGTTTTAACAAAAATATTAGCGCATTGGCTCGTTACAGGCATTCCATTGGTATTGCTCACGCCCTTACTGGGTTTGATGTTGTATTTGCCCGTAGAAGGCTACTTTCCCATGATGTTGTCATTGCTGATTGGTACGGGCAGCTTAAGTTTAATTGGCTCCATTGGAGCGGCCCTCACCGTGGGGTTACGCAAAGGTGGGTTGATTTTATCCCTAGTGGTTATGCCTTTGTATATCCCTGTTCTCATCTTTGGCGCATCGGCAGTGAATGAGGCCGTTCAAGGCTTTGCTATTGGTGGACAGCTGGCTATTCTTGGGGCCATGATGCTTATGGCACTGATTACTGCACCTTTTGCTGTTGCTGGAGCTTTGCGTATTGGTGTCAGTGGCTCTTGATGCGATTGTCTAGTCTGTATAGCACCGCACGATGTCTAGGTAAAATAGCTTTTTTTGAATGCGTTATTAATACAAGTCTGCGTGTTAATTCCCTTTCTATAGAAGTAAAATGAATAGAGAGTTCACAAAATTACTGCTAGTGACGAATTTTTATTGTCTTTGCGAGTCCCATAGCATGAATTGATTAAGGTGCTGTTAAGTGCTCTTTTTATTTAAGCAGTAAAAACTGTATATGAAGTAGAGTCGAATGACATTGCGATAACGTTAGGCGTAGTGAAGCATCGAAAGAACACAAAAGAGTAAGAGCGAAAGAATAGAGCAGTAAAAGAGAGGCAAGACGGTTTATTTATGGGAATCTTGACAGAGTAAACACTCAATCCCCCGATCTCATTAAACGGCTTGTCTTACACAGCATTAAAACAGCACATGTAGCAGATAAACATTAAGGTTTGAATTGTGGCATCTTGGCAGTGGTTTCACCGGTTAGGCTCGCCTAAATGGTTTTATGAAAAAACAACGCGTTGGACTCAAGTGATTGGTGTTCTGGCGTTTGCAATGTTGTCCGTTGGTATTGTCTGGGGGCTGGGCTTTGCACCTGCTGACCTGAAGCAGGGCAACAGTTATCGCATTATTTACATTCATGTCCCTGTGGCAGTCGTCTCAATGGCGGGCTATTACGTAATGGCTATAGCTGGAGCGGTTGGCTTGATCTGGCGCATGAAGCTTTCTTATATGGTCATGAAGAATGCTGCTCCTATTGGTGCTGCGCTGACTTTTTTGGCGCTATTAACGGGAGCTGTTTGGGGTAAACCTACCTGGGGGACTTACTGGGTCTGGGATGCACGCATTACCTCTATGGTGATATTGCTCTTTTTGTATCTGGGTATCACCGCGTTGCAAGAGGCTTATCAAAACCAAGAATCAGCTGATAAAACCTGTGCCATTTTGGCCTTAGTTGGGATGGTAAATATCCCTATTATCTACAAATCGGTTGATTGGTGGTTTACTTTGCATCAGCCCGCTACGCTCAAGCTCACTGAAAAATCGAGCATAGCACCAGAGATGGCATACCCTCTTATCTTGATGATTTTTGCGGTCTATATGTTCTATGCATGGGTGCTTCTAAGACGAACACGCGTTGAAGTCTTGCAGCGTGAATCTAAAACACAGTGGGTGCAAGATATTGTTACAGGCTCTTCACGCTAAGTACGGCATATCTAATGCGTTTTTTAAGAGGTAAAGCATGAACTTTTATTTTGAATCATTCTCTGATTTTGCATCGATGAGCGGTCATGGCCCTTATGTGTGGTCGTGTTATTTCGCTACGATTGCTGTTTTTATTCTCTTGGCGTATGTGCCCTCACTCCGCAAAAAAGCATTTATTAAACAGCAACAGTCTTTGCTGGCGCGCCAAGCGGCCCGCGCTACTCACTCTACTCACAAAGGCAATGAGTTATGAATCCTGTTAGAAAGCGACGTTTAATCTTTGTCGCGATTATTGTAGTTGTCTCGTCTGTTGTGACAGCGCTAGTTGGCTACGCTCTAGGCACGATGGGTGATTACTTTTACTCTGTTGCCCGGGTAGTGAATGGTGAGGCGCCATTGAACAAAACCATCCGTGCTGGCGGTTGCGTGATTCCAGGTACTATTGTTAACGCATCAGATAAACTTGAAACCACGTTTGTGATAACCGACGGTGTCGAAAACTTAACCGTTACGTTTGATGGAATCTTGCCCGACCTGTTTGGTGAAGGCGAAGCGGCTGTGATAACCGGTAAAGTAGGGGATAACGGCGTCATGGTTGCCTCAAAAGTATTGGCCAAGCATGATGAAACGTATACACCAAAAGAAGTGGAAGATACGATTCAGGGCACTGAAAACCATTCTAAAACCTGCGAGGGTATGACGTATGATTCCTGAGTACGGTAATTTTGCGCTCATCATGGCGCTGGTTATGGCCTGTTTTTTAGCGGTTTTACCTTTGGTAGGCAGCTTTACAGGTCGTCAACTTTGGATGGATTCAGCACGCTCTCTGACTGCTGGTATGTTTGTTTTTACGGCAATTGCCTTTGCCATCTTGGCTCATGCTTTTTTGCAAGACGACTTTTCTGTTAAGTATGTCGCAGGTCACTCTAATACCTTATTGCCTGATCGTTATAAGTTTAGCGCCGTCTGGGGCGGGCACGAAGGCTCACTCTTGTTATGGGTGTTGACCTTATGTACTTGGACATTGGCTGTATCGATCTTTTCTCGTGATTTACCTTCTGAGCTATTGTCGCGTGTGCTTTCTGTATTGGGTATGGTGGCAGTAGGCTTCTTCTTATTCATGATTATTACCTCAAACCCTTTTGAGCGTAACCTTCCGGGTATTCCCAACGAAGGAGGGGATCTTAACCCGCTCCTGCAAGATTTTGGTTTAATCATTCACCCGCCCATGCTCTATATGGGATATGTTGGCTTTTCCGTTGCCTTTGCCTTTGCGATTGCAGCGCTTATTGGCGGCCGGTTAGACAGCTCTTGGGCACGCTGGTCTCG
>CALIUX010000160.1 GCA_938048505.1 uncultured Pseudomonadales bacterium | reverse complement strand
GGCAAGACCTGCATCAATACAAAAAAAATACCCCACCACATGCGCAAGCTGCTCTAAAAGCAGAGCGGCAATATGGTATTACCTTCAAAAAAGGCGACTGGATTACCTACTACCTCACAACCAACGGCCCAGAATACAGTAATGAAGAGTATCCACACTCAGGCCGCATTGACTATGACCTCTACGTTCAGCGCCAACTTAAGCCCATTGCAAATAGCATCTTGCAGTTTATTGATTTGGATTTTGACGAAATTATTAGCCAACAGCTGGATTTATTTTGACGTTCTTTATCGCATAGCTTTTGAGGGCATAGTTTTATTAATATATAGTTTTTAGAGCATAGATTCATTAGAGTATAGCTTTGGATTCATTCCGCTTTTGTTTCCATCAGCTCTTCAAGCGTAATGCCCATATGGCCTTTTGCATCTTGAGCAACAGATGCCCTTATAGCCAAGAATCGTTTAGCCCACGGTTCTTGTACTGGATGCGGCAAAGCCTTCACAAGGTCAGCTAAGCGAACATCCAATAGTTCGGCCAAGTCCCAAAGCGTTAAATTAGAGAAACTGCGGCATAGAGCATAATCACCGCCGTTAGTTTCTACAATCCAACGTCCACTCAATAATGATTCGCGCAACCTTTGCCAGTGCACAACGCCAATCCCTAAACGGTAGCAATGCCTGTCACTCACGACTCGCCCTTGTTGGTGATGGCGGTAAAACAACGCTAAGCATTCGATGGCTTGTGCAAAATCCGTTTTACGGCCGCGAACATGCACATAGTTACGCTCAGCCAGCGTACGAACCAAAATGGCGCCAGACAGAACAATGGTCCAGAGTAGGTTAATCCAGATTAAAAATAGCGGAACAACAGCAAATGCACCATAGATCAATTCAAAGCTACTGTTCGCCACAACTCGACCAAACAAGCTTTTCACCATTTCAAAGCAAATCGCCGTGACAAGGCCACCCACTAGTGCGTATTTAACGGGCACACGGCAATTGGGGACCGTTGCAAACAATAGCGTAAAGACAAACGTCATGATGACGATGGGCAGTAATTTAAAGAGTAATGGCACTAGCCCAATAGGGTCATAAGCATTAAACACGAGCTTAAGGGATAGCACATATGTACTCATCGCAAGCGTAATGCCCAGCATGATTGGCCCGATACTCAAGACCGCCCAGTAACGCAGATATTTGAGCAATCCACTTCGGGCTTGCTTAACCCCCCAAATGGTATTGAAGCTCTTTTCAATATTCGCCAACATTAAGAATGCGGTAACAAATAACATGCCCACGCCGGGTAAGGTGAGGTTACGCGCCTGACTCGAAAAGCTTTCAAGATAGGTTTTAACAGAACCGCTAGACTCGGGAACCAAGTTTGAAAAAAGTGTATTCTGAAATTGCTCCGCAACACCATTGAACGCTGGCACAACAGAAAAAACGGCATAAAAAACCGTCAACATAGGCACCAACGCAAACAGCGTCATGTAAGTGAGGGCAGCAGCGCTTTTTTGGCAACCAGCCGCCTTAAAATCCCGTACTAAGCTGACCAGAAAGATTTTGATGCCTATACCCAAGTCCACCCATTTCTCTTTGGTCAAACTCGCTCTAACTTGCTTCACGCCAATTACTCCACACACTCTTAACAGAACGCTTTCAATAGATCATTAAATAATACGCTAGTCAGCTCAAACAAGCGTTAAAAAGAAGATGATAGTCACTGAATACAACCTACCTTATGCCGAATAGACGTAAAAAATGCGCTAAAATGCACCATGGCTACTCAATATACCTTTGATAGGTAATCAGTAAGCGCTACGACTACAAGCATTACAACCAGGAGTATCATTTATGCTTAACAATGCTTTTTACCACAATCCACGCTGCTCTAAATCGCGACAAGCTTTAGCACTGCTAGAAGCGCAAGGTATTGAGGTGAATATCATCAAGTATCTGGAAGATACACCGACTATAGAAGCCCTTGCCGCGATCATTCAAAAGCTGGGTATTACACCGCGAGAACTGCTCCGTACAAAAGAGAGCGACTATAAAGCACTTAACTTAAGTGATCTCAGCCTCAGTGATAAAGCCATTATGGCTGCTATGATCAGCCACCCAAAGCTCATAGAAAGGCCCATTTGGGTTGTTGGTGATCATGCTGTTATTGGCCGACCACCCGAGAATGTTTTGACATTAAAATAAAAGGCGAAGCAGATCCTAGGGTAAACGTAAGCTCTTGGATACACACAAAAACACTTAGATTCATCAAAAAAGCGATCATTCATGCAGATACTTGTTCTTTACTACAGCAGCCAAGGTGCCACGCAAGCATTGGCTGAATGTATTGCCCGAGGGGTTAATTACGTTAACGGAGCAGAAGCCGTTTTGCGCACAGTGCCCCGTGTACATAGCGTTGTTTCGCCACCAGAAGAGGCTGTTCCTGCAAGTGGGGCGCCCTACTGTACGCAAGAAGATTTACATCATTGCTCAGGCCTGATCATGGGCAGCCCTACGCGATTTGGCAATATGGCGGCCCCGCTCAAATACTTTTGGGATCAAACGGCAACAGAATGGCTCAATGGTAGCCTTATTGATAAACCTGCCGGTGTCTTCACCTCTTCTTCGAGCATGCATGGCGGGCAAGAATCCACGCTATTGAGTATGCAGATACCGCTTTTGCACCATGGTATGTTGATATGCGGCTTACCCTATAGCGAACCCGCCCTACACAGCACACAATCCGGTGGTTCACCTTATGGTGCTAGCCATGTAGAAAGGGAAGAGCATACCAACGATACTCGACTAACCCGCGATGAAATCGAGTTGGCTATTGCACTGGGCAAACGCGTAGCAAGCATCGCATTAAAACTCAGCAGCCCCAACTAATCAGTAGATTACCCACCTTTATCTTATCGTTCATTTATTTGACTGTGTTAATAAGGACACACTATGTCTCAGGCTAAACCCAATTTCTTAATCCGTATATGGCGATTTTTCTGGGGCAGTATTACCTGGCTTCGCATTGCTGTTCTCAATATTCTTTTTCTCATTTTTTTAGTTGTCATTGTTTCCGCTATTATGAAATCTGCGCCTAAACCTGTTAGCGGTTCTGGGCCTCTTCTGCTCGCACCCTCCGGCAGACTGGTTGACCAACTCTCTTATGAGGCGCCGTTAAATGCGCTTACGGGTAACAATAAACCAAATGAAACGCTCACCATCGACTTAATCGACACCATTCATCATGCCAGTGTGGATGATCGTGTAACGGGTATTATTTTAAATTTGAATGACCTAATGGGCGGCGGCATCAGTAAAATTGAGGAAGTGGGTCAAGCCATTACGCATTTTAAAAATACGGGCAAACCCGTTATTGCTTACAGCGATAGTTACGATCAACAACAATACTTACTCGCATCCTACGCCAACACCATTCATATGCACGATATGGGAAATGTGGCCATCACGGGGTTTGGCCTATACCGCAATTACTTTAAAACCTTGATTGATAAGCTGGGCATCAATGTAAATGTTTTTCGATCTGGGACATTTAAAGACTTTGTTGAACCCTATATCCGCACAGACATGTCTGCAGCATCGCGCGAGCACAATCAAGAGTGGATCACGGCACTTTGGGCTAGCTATTCCAATAGCATTGAGCAACGCAGAGGATTAGACGAAGGTTCTATAAGCCAATATGTCACCAACATTGGTACGCTTATGGCCAAACATGACGGTGACGTCGCAGCGCTGGCACTTGATTATCAACTCGTTGATAGCATTGGCTCAAAACAAACGCTTATTCATACACTGGGTAGGCAGTTTGGTTACGCCAAAGACAATACTCAAATGTTTCACTACATTTCACAATTTGATTACCAGCAGGAGCTCGCTATAAAAGGCTTACAGGCAAAAGGAAATATTGGTTTGATTGTCGCAGCGGGCAATATTATGGATGGTGATCAACCCGCCGGTACAATTGGCGGAGACAGCCTCTCACACCTTATTCGTAAAGCGCGCGACAATTCGGCAATAAAAGCGTTGATGATCCGCGTAGACAGTGGTGGCGGCAGTGCCTTTGCATCAGAAGTGATTCGTCAAGAAATTGAAGCAACTCGCGATAGCGGCAAACCTGTCTTTATTTCTATGGGCAGTGTGGCAGCGTCTGGAGGCTATTGGCTGGCAACGGCTGCAGATCAAATCTGGGCCACTCAATCAACCATTACTGGCTCTATTGGTGTCTTTAGTATTATCCCTACCTTTGAGCAAACACTGGATAAAATTGGTGTAAATAATGATGGTTTTGCTACAAGTGATGTGGCAGGGCTTTTTCGATTAGAGCGCAAAATGACGCCACAATCTCAGGCAGTTTTTCAAACAAGCGTAGATTCTATCTATCGTAAATTTTTAAAACTAAGTGCTGACAGCAGAAAAACCACTGTAGACGAGATCAAAAAGGTAGCAGAAGGTCGAGTATGGCTTGGAACACAAGCGATAGGCATTAATCTAGTAGATGAGCTCGGCAGCTTGCAAGACGCTATTCAAGCACTCGCTGCTTACGCAAAAATAGATGATCCTGCTGTCATACGTATAGAAAAAGACCTATCTCCTGCAGAGCAAATAATGAGAAGCCTTATGATGGGCGCGAACTCAATTTTACCCAAATCGTTTTGGACAAAATCAAGCGGTTTTTCATTTTTTGCCAGCGCACAGTCTCTCCTTGATAAAGAACCCATGGTTAGAGTGCTTAAAGAACAAATGAATAACAGCTCAAACCCTGATATTTATGCGCTCTGCACGGATTGCAAAATTATAGAGTAAGCCAACACCGCTTATCATACGTTTTCATGATGACATGCAGTAAATTTCACACGTTATATTTAATCGTGAGCTCGCAATAAGACAGGCGAAAGGACTCGCCCATTTTTTAAAGCCTCCTTCTAAAGTTAAAGTATTCAATCAAAAAGCACTATCAGTCAGTCAATAAAAAAGAATGTCCTTTTCATTTCATTTCTATTTTTGGAAACTTAAGCAAAACATACGCACCAACATAACGCAATTAGACAATCCCAATGATCACTATGCGCCATAATGTACGTGAAATTGAGGTGAAAAATGTCGTTAAGTGCCATTTTAATCAGATTAAGT
>CALIUX010000159.1 GCA_938048505.1 uncultured Pseudomonadales bacterium | reverse complement strand
GCGCTCTAAAATTGCCGTAACATCATTCGAAAAACACAAAGGCTCCGGAATCTCTGTAAGGTCTTTTGCCTTCAATTTCTCACGGTTTTCGCTATCAAAATTCCAAGCACCGCCTTCAGGTTGATCGCCATTCATTAAGATATTAAAGCGCACACGCAATTTTCGATAAAAATTTTCTAAGCGATTATGTTTACCGGCTTTAATGTAATGTTTGAATTCGTTTTTTTCTAAGAAAAAATGTTCACTATCTACACAAGCCTTGGGGCAAGGCAAAGCCACGTCTCGCAACTGTAATGCTAACCGGTACTCATCGGGCATTTGATATTCAAAGACATCAGGATTTAGCCGTTGGCATATGCTTATAATAAGTTCCGGCATTGACGAGCAATCAGCAGTATCATCTAAGGTAAGATAGAGAACAGAATGCCCCGCCTTTTGTAATGCTGCAGCAAAGCCTTGCATTGCTAAAAAAAATGCACTGGCTTTTTGAATATGATGCCGAGTATATGTAGCTTCTTGATAGACCTCTGCAATCACATAGACAGTATTATCATTGATGCTTTGAAACCAACTATGCTGCGCATTAAGCTGGTCTCCTAATATTAAGCGCACTTTTTCAACTTGTTTAATATGCTGTATTGCGCTTACCTTTTGATCAAGAGAATGGGACATAATACTAAAGATTGTTACCTGTATTGGCCTTATGCCTTTTTGATGCACAGCGACGCGAGCAATATTTAACCTCATCCCAGCAATTAGACCAGCGCTTGCGCCAAGCAAAGGGGCGCTGACAAATTAAGCATGTTTTCTGAGGAAGATACGTTTTTTATGGGCCATAATACAATTCATAGAATATCCATTCTTTATTCCATTATTTTCCGAAAAATGGCATTAGCAGCTGATATACCAGACATATAACCTTCCTCAAAACGCCCTCCGCCACACCAAGCACCAATTACCGATAACTTCTTATCACCATCATTTAATATAGACATTGGAGAAACCGACGACTTATTCATCTGTGCATACCGCCAAAAATGCGCGTCGCTGTGTATTAGGCTAATTTTTGCATCCGTTGTACAACGCAATAGTTTTTGAAGATAGTAATATGCATATTCAATGACTTTGTCATGGCCAGTATTTTTACCCATATTCTCCGACCAACCTTCATCAAAATGTAGAATCCAAACATCATCAATAGTATTGCCTTTATCAAAAGTATCTTTACCTAAAAACCCTGGCTTTGCCGATGCACGTGAAATCCAGCGCATGTCACCTTGGCAAAAAACACCTTGCACAGAACGTGGGATATGGCCTTTTGTAGCCAATACTACGGCCCAAACGCTTCTATGTGGTGCTTCAAAGTTTTGCAAAAGACCTGAATGCGGATTAACTAAAGGCTGCGCTTGCTCGCACGGAATAGCACTTACAACCCAATCAAAATATTCGAATTGACCTTTTTCAGTTATCAACTGCCAGCCTTGTTGGTGTGGTACGAGCTCTACAACCTTTTGCGATGTCATGATCGGAATCGATTGTGCAATATCATGATACAGAGCATGCATATTAGGCATAGCGACCATACGCTTTTGTTGATCAGGAGACTCCGTCAGTGAATCACCCGTAAATATATGCGGTATAAACATCCATTGCGCAACATGCTTTTGCTGTAACCATTTTGACACTTGCTGTGAAAACTCTGGCGTTTGTACAGTAAAGTATTGCACGCCTAATTCGATATTGGCCCAAGGTAAACGTCGGGTGCTTGCTCGCCCACCTAGGCCACGTGATTTTTCAAAAAGTGTCACATTGACACCTTTTTGCATAAGTGTTTTTGCAGCACTTAAACCTGCAATACCGGCCCCAATAACGGCAACAGACGGAAACTTATGATGATCAGACAATATAGACATGAGAGAACTTAACCATTCGAGTACTTAATCATTAAAAAACGAAATTTTTCAATTCCATTGCAGCATTCGCCACCATAAAAAATTGCGCTATTTATTCTTCATTATCATGAATACTGGCTATAGCAAGTAAAGCTTTTTCCATTAAATGCCGAGCTTGTGCTGAATACGCATAAACACAGGCATGGATAACCGCTTCATTTTCATTTTCGACTTCGCAGCCACGGCTGTATTCTTCAAAAGCCGATAATTTACGAATAAGTTCAACAATATGAGGGGGGCATTCGCAGCTTAACAAGGTCTTTTTTTGTTCGATATTGGCCAGCTGAGTCTCGGAGAAAAGCTGAGGGTGCAAAGAGGGTAACCCGGCACCTGATGTCTCCGCTGCAATAGCCAGAGGGTTTGGCATTAATTCTCGCGAAAATAATTCACGCATAACCGTACTAAAGGATTCTTTATCATGCGGTTGAAAAAAACCAATGTTGTCTTTCTTTAAAGCTTGCCGTGCAGAAGGGTTCATATATTCAACACCGACCAATACTTCAGGATACACCTCGCTCAATGAGATGAGTGTGTCAGACACTGACGGTTGAATAGCCGGCAAACTCAAAACTAATATTGTTCTAATATTGGGGTTATCTAATGCAATATCTGACAATATATCAGCGCTGTTTTTAAGCAAATTCTGTAAACGTTGATCACTACTTAACCCTTCTGACTGATCCACTAGTGAAAACACACACTGTGGGAAGCGATTTTTCAACTCAGAACAGAGTGCCATGTTCTTATCACCGACCACCAATACACGGTAGAGAGTGCGGGCATCTGTAGTATTTTGCTCTCCGTTTTCAATCAATAAACTCATCAGTTGATTGACTGGCAGTTTAGCAATATCCCCAATACGAACACCCTTATTCGTCAACGCCTTGAGTAATTTTAAGTGATCAATATCCGCGAGTGTGTAGGCACGTTGTCCGCCTTGCGTTCGCCTGCCGCTCAGCAATTTATAGCGGCGTTCCCACATACGCAGTGTATGTACACTGGTTCCGGTCATTCTTGCAGCAACACCAATGCTGTAAGTTGCCTGTTCAGAATTTACTGTCACAGCTTCACCTATGATTTTGGATTAAGTATCAATAAACTCAGCAATCTATCGCGCGAGCAACTGGCCAGAAACGCATTACTTGCCTGTA
>CALIUX010000158.1 GCA_938048505.1 uncultured Pseudomonadales bacterium | reverse complement strand
TGTTATTTTCTTATTTACCGCCAAGTGAAGACATTCGTCTAGCTTTTTCGGATCTTGTCAAACGTATAGATGAGCAGTTGCTGCATGAGGGGCGACTTTCCGAGATGCTTAGTTTTTATGATCATCTCCTTATCTCTGATTATGCCAACCCCCGTTACATGCTTCGTCAGGCAGAGATTTATCTTCGTCAAAAAGATAGCCTTTCAGCTGAGTTGCTGCTTAATGATATTCGATATGAGCCGTCTGTTGCGGCGCGCGTTGAAAAACTGTTGAAGCAGTTCGAATCAGGTACTCAGTCCCCAAAAGTGGCATCACATCCCTCGGGTTACCCCCAGTATAGGGTTCCTCTTGCGCCACATGGCAATCACTTCCTCATTAAAACTGTTTTAAATCGGCGCGCGGATGTTGCCTTTATGATCGATACTGGTGCATCAATAACCAGTCTGTCGCGTACTCAGTTTGAACAGCTTGAGTCGGATCTTAATGCTCGCCTAGAAGGACAAAGGCTGTTTAAAACAGCTAACGGTGTTTCGCGCGCAGATATCTACACAATTCCTTCGTTTCAAATGGGTGAGGCGCAATTAAAGAATGTTGTTGTTGCTGTGCTACCGAATTTGTCTGGTTATGGCTTACTGGGAATGAATGTATTGCGTCACTTTCGTTTTGAAATTAATCAAGATGAAAAGCAATTATGGTTAGGTGAGCGGCGAGGGCAATAAGCTGAAGCCGTCAAGGCATAAGCTTTGCAGTAGGTTATCTTTTGGTGCATGTCATAGATCGATATAATGAGCACTTAACTCAACCATCTGAATATCATGCTATTGCGTATAGTGTTTCAGCATTTTTTATGATGAGTTTGGATTTTTAATAGGAGATAAATGTGAAAAGACTTTTGCTAGCATCTGTTGCGGCTTTGGGTTTACCGGCTATATCTGTAACAGCTTTTGCTGCTCACCATGGCGAAGCACCTAAGGCTGCCTGTGAAGGGTATGGCCCGCAAACACCAAGAGATATAGATAATTTAAGCGGATCAAACGGTGTGGTCTTTGGCTTAGCGCCTCCCGCAGAAGAGATGAAACTCTGTAATGTGCACTTTCATAAAAATGCGGAGCACAAAGCAAAAGATTTTTCGATTTATGCTGGTGATGGTAGTAAAGGCTATAACAGTGGCTATCAGTGTGAAATGAGCCAATCGTTAAGCAAGCAAGAGCTTAAGCCGATTAAAGGTGAGGTATGTAAAGGTAAGTATGGTGATCTAAAACCGGGTGATACCATTGAAGTTCACTGGGTGCATTCATCATGTGATGTAAAAGGTGGCCCAACCTTAGGCGCGTGCTTGTCGGATGCCTGCGCAAACCCCAGTTTGCGTGTTGAGACACAAGTCTTTACGTTGGTGAATGATTCGTCGGCCTTAGACTTTAGAGATTTAAAAGAAGCTAAGGATTTACCCAAGAATACAGGTAAGCCTGTGGAGTTTTTAGGTTCTACAACGGGCCCGTCTTTTACGGAGCAGGTCTGCTCGCCTTTACAGGTTACTTGGAGTGTTAGACCTCAATGTGCCAAAGTCGATATTAAGACGGTAGGTAAATGGTGTGAGGGTAATATTTACAATGAAGACCATGCTCATGGCGTACGTAAATTAGTGACTAATCCTAAGTTACTGTCTGAGATCAAATAAATCTAAAAAGTCGATGTAGCCTCTTCGCCTTACTTTAAGTGGAGGCCGTAGGCTAGATCGACTTAGCGATATTGAATTGACGCTAATTGTTTCAATTAGCGTCAATCTACAAGTTACTGGCCATATCCGTCTGGGTTGCCTGATTGCCAGCGCCATGTATCTTCAACCATGCGCTCTATATCGTACTCGGCAGACCAATCTAACTCGTCTTTAGCGAAAGCTGGGTCGGCGTAACATTCTGCAATATCTCCAGCGCGCCTTTCAGCAAACTCAATGGGAATCTCTTTCCCGCTGGCTTTTTCAAACGCTTTTACCACATCTAATACACTGTAGCCTTGGCCTGTGCCGAGATTCCAAACGCAGCACCCAGCCGAATTTTGAATAAGCTTTTGCAGCGCGGCAACATGGCCTTTGGCAAGGTCAACCACATGAATGTAGTCCCGTACACCTGTTCCATCTGGCGTTGAGTAATCCTTACCAAAGACTTTGAGCTGCGGGAGTTTACCTACTGCAACTTGTGCCACAAAAGGCAAAAGGTTATTGGGTATACCTTTAGGGTCTTCGCCAATAGTACCGCTTTCATGTGCGCCAATAGGATTGAAATAACGTAACAAGCCTACTTTCATTTTATTGCTTGGTGCTTTGCAGGCATCTTGCAGAATTTCTTCTACCATCAGTTTACTGCGACCATATGGGTTTGTTGCACCAGTTGGAAAGTCTTCTTTTATCGGGACAGTGTGCGGGTCGCCATAGACAGTAGCCGATGAGCTGAACAGTAAGTGTTCGGCTTTGAATTCATTCATGACTTCAGCTAAAGCAACCGATCCCGCTACATTGACATCAAAGTAGCGAAGAGGAATGGTGTTGGATTCCCCAACGGCTTTTAGTCCGGCAAAATGAATAACGCCTTTGATATCGCCTTCTTTCTCGAAAATTTCACGAAGTGCAGAGCGATCAGTGATATCAGCTTCATAAAACGTAATGGGCTGCCCACTAATGGCTTCTACGCGCTTGAGTGATTCGGCACTGCTATTGCACAGGTTGTCTACAACGCAAACTTCAAAGCCTGCTGCAATGAGTTCAATCAGTGTATGACTGCCAATGTAGCCTGCGCCACCGGTCACAAGAATTTTCATAATACCCCTCTTAATATTTGGCGATTAGTCTCAATTATCGCATGTTTTTTTTGTAAAAACCGACCTTCTATGGCGAATGCTAAGCTGTTAAGCCGCGTAGGTTATGTACTCGTTCTAACCTGTAGTATAGTTTCCGTTAACGAATAATGATCATTCAACCAAGCTATTAATAAATATAATGACGATTAAGCCGTTTGCTTTAATGCGTCGTGCATTGCGTCGTTTTCAGACGAATAAATCCAGTTCGTCTGAAAACGCAAAAACACTGGCACGTCACAACCGTATATTCAAAGGGGCCGATAACTACGGCTACTTTGATTGGTGCTTGGCGACGAATATCGTTAAGTGGAGTGGTGGATATTGGAATAACCTTTCTTATGATGCAGAAGATTTAGTTCATATATCGGATGCGAATAATTATCAGGATTATATTCACCCAGATGACCTTGAAACACTGAATGATGCGTTTCGCCGTATTATGCGTGAAGGTGTTGCGATTGAGGCGACGTACCGTGTACGAAAAAAGTATGGCGGTTGGGTTTGGGCCGAAATTCATGCCGATGCAACGCGTGATGAGATGAATTGGGCGCACTATATCAGTGGTATTGTATTAGACGTAACTCGTCGCAAGCAGGCTGAGCAAGCACTTGTGCTGAGTGAGGCACGCCATGCCCGTATTATTAAATCGTCTAATGATGGCTTCTGGGAATGGAGTGCTGAGGCTAACGGCTTTTCATTTTCGAGCCGCTGCTGGAAGATGCTAGGGTACACTGAACACGATGATATCGTGAATCAGCGCCTTGACCGTTTACAATCTTGGCGGGCGCGTATGCATCCCGAAGATGGGCGAGGTTTTGATCAGGCCTTAAGAGGCCACGTCAAACAGAGAAGCCTATTTGATGTTGAGTACCGTATTCGTCACCGAGATGGCTCTTGGGTATGGATTCGGGCGCGTGGGCATATGGCCTTTGATGAGCGAGGCCGGCCGGCACGTATGTCGGGCACTAATATGGATATTACAGAATTGAAAGAAGCAGAAGAGGGAATGTTCGTTGCGAAAGAGCAAGCGGAAGCAGCTAACCAAGCGAAATCGGATTTCTTATCAAATATGAGCCACGAATTGCGTACCCCCTTAAATGCCATTTTGGGGTTTTCGCATTTACTGGAAAATGATGCACAGCTTTCTGTTAATCAGCAGAATAACGTTGGGGAAATTGCTAAAGCGGGTAAATATTTGCTTACACTGATTGGTGATGTGCTGGATCTTGCAAAAATTGAAGCCGGTCATATGGAGATGAGCATTGAATCGATCAATTTATTGTCCCTTTTAGAAGAGTGCATAGGTTATCTTAAACCCAGAGCAGATCTTGCATTCATTCAACTCATCTTAGATGAGAAGGGCGCTAAAGACTTATACATTTTCACCGATCGAACCCGTTTAAAACAGGTCTTTTTAAATATATTAAGTAATGCGGTAAAGTACAATCGTACCTATGGTGAGGTGCGTGTTTCATGCAATTTGTGCGATGCGGGCAGTGTGCGTATTGCCATTGACGATACGGGCCCAGGTATTGCCGAGTCTAAGAAAGAAGAAATTTTCCAGCCGTTTTGTCGCTTAGGTGCTGAGCAGTCAGATGTTGAAGGGAGTGGCGTGGGTTTGGTTATCACGCGCCAATTAGTTGTGCAAATGGGAGGTGAAATCGGCTTTTATAACCGTGACGATGAAGGAAGTTGTTTTTGGGTTGAGCTACCTATAAAGAGCGATGCATCGAGTATGCTCATTGAACACGAACGCACAGTCTCTAAGGTGCATTTGGCTGCATCAGACCCTAAAAGCATTTTATATATAGAAGATAATGAAGCCAATCAACGCCTTCTCATACAGCTTTTTGCTGGCTATGAAAATATTAAAATTGAAATAGCTGCCGATGCATTCAAAGGTGTTTTTGCTGCCAGAGTTAATCAGCCTGATTTGGTGATTATGGATATTAACCTCCCGGGAATGAGTGGTTATGAAGCCTTAGGTGTTTTGCGCAATGACCCGTTAACTCAAGATATTCCCGTTATCGCTTTATCGGCTAATGCCATGTCACATGATAAAAACAAAGGCCTAGAGGCTGGTTTTAATGCTTATCTGACCAAGCCGTTGGATGTGGCTTTACTTTTAACGGAAATGAATACGCTTTGGTCGTCTTCATCAAAAAAGGATGTTCTTGAAAAAGAAGCGGTTAATACGAAGGGATTACAATGCTAGTGAATCCCTCTATTTCGGCATTATCGACTGAGCTAGGGAAAGCCCTTGTTCGTAAGCATGCGACTATTACAACGGCTGAATCGTGTACTGGTGGAGCAATTGCCTCTTCTATTACGGCTGCACCAGGTTGCTCGGCATGGTTCAATGCGGGGTTTGTGACCTATAGTAATACGGCTAAAACGCAACAATTACAGGTCTCGGCTGAGCTGCTTAGGCAGCATGGTGCTGTCAGTGAGCCTGTGGTATTGGCGATGCTGCAAGGAGCCCTGTCTGTTTCGGGTGCGACGATAGGCGTTGTGACCTCAGGCATTGCTGGTCCAACAGGTGGATCAGCTCAAAAGCCTGTTGGAACAGTTTGTTTGGCCTGGGGTACCGCTTTAGCGCCATGTGTTACGACATGCCTTTTTAGAGGTGATCGCGATGCAGTTCGAGAGCAAGCCGTGCAGCAGGCCCTATCTTATTGCATAGATTACCTGAAAAGCTGAGTTGAAAATAAGTACTGTATGAATACACAATATGTGTTTGCTTATACAGTATTTTTGTCTTATGCTTTATCACTATTAGATACAAACTCATAACGCCTGTAGAATGCAGCCGTATCAAAACGAACAAACTATCAATAAGCATATTTCTCAACCCATGAAATGCAAGGGGACCCTAATGGACGCAAATAAAGAAAAAGCGCTTTCTGCTGCACTCTCTCAAATCGAACGTCAGTTTGGTAAAGGCACCGTCATGCGTATGGGTGATAAAGAGCGAGAAGCAATACCCAGTGTTTCAACAGGCTCTTTAGGTCTTGATGTTGCCTTAGGAATAGGGGGCTTGCCCAAAGGGCGTATCGTTGAGATTTATGGCCCTGAATCATCAGGTAAAACAACGCTCACATTGCAAGTTATTGCTGAAGCACAAAAAAATGGCGGTACTTGCGCCTTTATTGATGCAGAGCATGCTCTCGACCCAATCTATGCTGAAAAGCTGGGTGTGAACGTTGATGATCTAATCGTCTCGCAGCCTGATACGGGTGAGCAAGCACTAGAAGTCGCAGATATGCTCGTACGGTCTGGTGCGGTTGATGTGATGGTTGTGGATTCTGTTGCAGCGCTTACACCTAAAGCAGAAATTGAAGGTGAGATGGGCGATCATCATGTGGGCCTACAGGCTCGCCTTATGTCACAAGCATTACGTAAAATTACGGGTAATATTAAAAATGCTAATTGTTTAGCTATTTTTATTAACCAAATTCGTATGAAAATTGGTGTGATGTTTGGTAATCCTGAAACTACGACGGGTGGTAATGCACTTAAATTCTATTCTTCTGTTCGTTTAGATATTCGTCGTATTGGTGCTGTGAAAGAAGGCGATGAAGTAGTCGGTTCAGAAACACGCGTCAAAGTGGTTAAAAATAAAGTCGCGCCACCCTTTAGGCAAACTGAATTTCAAATCCTATATGGCCAAGGCATTAATCGCTTAGGTGAAATTGTTGATTATGGTGTTAAGTTAGGTTTGGTCGATAAGGCTGGTGCATGGTATAGCTGCGAAGGCGAAAAAATTGGTCAGGGTAAGCAAAACGCGATTCAGTACTTACGTGAGCATAAAGAGTTGGCCGAGCGCCTTGAAGCTGATATTAAAAAGGAATTACTAGGTGATCTTGCAGAAAACCAAGAAAAGCCAACAGAAGAGCAGCCTGCTTAATTTTTAAAAATTAACGTCTGTTAATTATCTGATTATTAAAAAAGCCATGTTTGATTAAACGAGCATGGCTTTTTTAATAACATGAATACTGTGTTTAGCATAAATGCACTTTGATTTTTTTATTGAAAATAAAAAGGTAAATAAAAATGCAGCCGCTTAATTTTGATGAGCCATTAGGCTCTCAAAACTTTGAAAAGGATAAGCTTAAAAAAGATAATTCAGAAACGGGTAGTTTAGAAATAAAAAGCTTAGAGGTAGAAAGACTGGAAGCTGAGAAGCTGGAAACTGAAAGGTTAGAGCAAAAGCAGTACCGCTACCTTTTTAATAAAGCCATAGAAATGCTTTCGCGTCGTGAATACTCTGAGAAAATGCTGCGTGAAAAACTACTTGCATTGAATGTTGAGGATCTCAGCCAAATAGATCGTGTGATTGATAAAATACAGGGCTATGGCTACCAAAATGATCAGCGTTTTACTGAGTTATTTATTCGGAACTCTATTGCAAAAGGATTAGGCTTTATACGTATTAGGCAGGAGTTAAAGCAAAAAGGCATTGATGCCGAGCTTGCTGATAGGGGTATTGAAGATGCAAGCGGAGAAGGCTTTTCGCAAGATGAGCTGATTTATCGCGTATGGCTTAAAAAGTTTAAAGCATTGCCTGTTGACCCCAAAGAAAAGGCAAAGCAGTATCGTTTTTTAATGTATCGCGGCTTTTCTTCTTCAGAAATCGCACATTTTTATGACTGGGTAAAAAATAGTCTTTAAGACTCTAATGTGATCTTTATGATTGTTTTTTACTTTTTGGGTTGTTTTTTGATGTATATCAACCCCGTTTTACCAAGCCGCATATGGTCAAATTGAGTTTATAATTCTTTGTTTTGTGTTCCCTTCTGACACACTTTTTATCTTATTTTTGTTTTTTTCGTTACCTGTATCTGCTTGATTTTTAAGCATAATGGTTGTTTTTCTTTAACTATTATGACTCTCTCCTCAATTTTCCCCATTTACATCCATCGGCTGACGAAATGCGCTAAAAACCATTTGAAATTATAGCCCATGATCTGTCATATTGATGTCACACAGTTGATCTATGCGATCCAAAAAGATTGTTTTGCGACAACTGACAAAATAAAAAAAATAAATACATTGCAGTATCAAAATGAGGTTACGTTGATGAACAAATCGACACAGTCCCTCAAAGCGGCTCTTTCTGTAGTCTCTTTGACCGTAAGTTATTCGCTTATTGCTATGGTTGCTCCAATAGCTTCAGCGCAAACCGTTGAAACAATAGAGCATTCATCGGGAAAATGTTTACGAGTACAAAACAACTCATCCTCGCCTGCAAATGGCACAAAGGTTGTACTCAGTTCAAATTGTTCTGGCCCCGCTGCTCACTTCACATTGTCTGCAGGTGGTAGTATCAAACATGTGCCTTCTAACCAATGTGTTCACCCCGGTGGATTGAATGTTCCAGATAATGGGACAGAGCTAGTCTTGTGGCAGGGCTGTGACTTTGCTGATCGCGTTCGGTTTGATCAAACTACAGGCAATAGCCTTCAGCAAGTATCCAGTCAAAAATGCGTTCACCCAAGAGGTGGATCAGCCAATCCAGCAGACGGTACAGCGCTTGTTATGTGGGATGGGTGTAATGAATCGCGTTTAGCGTTCTCTGTTAATACATCTTCGTCTAACACATCTGCTAGCAATGGACAATCTTCTAACGGTCAACCTAGCCAGCAACAGCCTAGCAACTCAGTTGCAGGTATTAGCAGCCGTGCTCAATTACAGGCTGCGATTAATAATTCGAGTGCAGGTGATGTGATTCGTATTTCTTCTAATTTTTCATTCTCAGAAGAAATCTTAGTTAATAAGCCCGTTGTGATTGATGGTGGTGGAAATACATTGAACCACAGTGTTCCAACATCAGGTGCCTTTGCTGAGTTTACACCAGCCTTTGCAATCTTTTCGAGTAATGTGACCCTGCGTAACTTGACTATTAATGGTAGTAATCGCAACGGTGCAAATACTTTAGTGCAATTGAATAACCGAGGTACAACTCGCGCGAATAATTTCACATTGCGCAATGTTACATTACGCAATGCAACTGCCGGTTTACGTAACCAAGGTATTATCCCGTCGAATTTACGTGTTATTGACAATACATTTGTCAATATGAATAAAGCCATTGATTTAACACGTGATGCCGCTTTATCTGATTTTACACGTCAACGTACTAATCTTTTTGATGGTGCTGGTGATCGTATTTTTTATCAGAACGCAGGTCGTTTGACCATTACGGGCAACCGATTCTTTGTTGATGATGGCGAGCCTGGCATGCAAGTTGGTATTCAAATTGATGGTGGTAATGATGGGTTTAATCATGATCCTGCCCCCGGTTTTCCAAATAATACGCGTGCAAACCGTGGCAATAACAACAACCTAATTATCAAATTTAACAACGGTGTAATTGCTAATAATACTGGTGAGTTTGATTCTGACCCAGTAAGAGCGACTGAATTTCCGATTGCGCTAGCTAAAGTCGCTGATGTGACAATTCGAGATAACTTTGTTGAAACCGTTGGTGAGACGGATGATGTCTTTGACTTTTCGTCGGGTATTAACGTTGAGCATATGTCTCGTGATGTGACAATTCGAGATAACGCTATTGCTGTGAATCGTGTAGTGAATGGTCAGCAGAATAACCAAGGTATTAGTGTTTTGCCTTTCCAAGACCACGGTGCTAATGCTGACAGTGAAGAAGCTACTGTGAATGTGCGCGTTATCAATAACGATTTTTATGGTGCAGGCCGCAGTGGTATCTTTGCTCTGGCGTTTAGAAATCTTGAGATTGATGGCAACAACTTTAATCAGTTTGAACCGTCTCGCAGTGGTTTGGCTACCATGAACCTTTTCAATACTGATGATAATGGTAATGGCAGACTTGATCAGAGCGAACGATCTAATTTGGTCGGTGACTTTGTGAATTTCAATGCCACCACAAACCTAGGTGCATCAGGGCTTGTTCAAGAAACCTTATTTAATACTGGCGATCCATCTGATTTACCACCTGATCTACGCTAAGTATTAATGAATAAATAAAATTAAAAGTAACGTAAAAGGGGCTAAGTTTAAACTTAGCCCCTTTTTGTTTGTGAGTCGTTTATGAGCGTTTTTGTGTGTGAGCTTCTATATGAATGTGTGTGAATTAGGTTGTTCTTATTTTATATTGAGTGAACCCTATTCTGTGTAGAATTGATCAAATTAAAGCCCTAGCTCGGTTAATCCTGGATGGCTTTCTGGGCGCTTACCTTGAGGCCAGAGAAATTTTCGCTCAGATTCTTCAATTGCAATATCATTAATACTGGCGTGGCGTTCTTGCATTAAGCCCTTCTCATTAAATGCCCAGTTTTCATTTCCATGTGAGCGAAACCATTGCCCTTCATCATTGTGCCATTCATACACATAGCGTACGGCTATATGATTGCTTGAAAAAGCCCATAGCTCTTTGATTAATCGGTAGTCTAGTTCTTTTGCCCACTTGCCATTCAGAAATTGAATAATTTCTTCTCGTCCTTGAATAAAGGTATCTCTGTTGCGCCAGTGACTATCTAAGCTATAAGCTGTTGCAATCTTTTCTGAATTTTTGAGATTCCAAGCATCTTCTGCGATACGAATTTTCTGTATCGCAGTCTCTTGGGTGAAAGGCGGTAGGGGTTGACGTGTATCTTCTACATCTAAATCAAAATTCATAATGACCTTCTTTATAGGTAATCTTTCGTCGATGAGCTAAGTAATTTTTTGCAAAGAGTCTATTGTGTATTAAGCGATAGCTTGTTTTTTTAGCTTTTGGGCAATTTGCTCGCTAATGAACTCTGCATCTTGGCCAACATGAAAGAATCGGCCCGAGCCCCAAGTATGCATCCAGTTCAAGCCTAAAAAATATAAACCATTAGTATCCGTTAGTCCTCGTTTTTGAATAGGCCTGCCGCTGTTGTCAGTGACGGGTACTTTAAGCCAATCAAATTGCATTTTAAAGCCTGTCGCCCAAACAACGGAAGTGATATTGCTTGTGTTTAAGTCTAGGCTAGAAGGTGATTCAGGAAGATGCTGACTATGAATATTTTGATCTGCAGGCGCATCAATATTGTTTTCATCAATATATTTTTCAATCGATGCGCGTATTCGCTTGGCAGCATTGTCAGCGTAATCAAGATTTGTTTTTAAATCATCCTCAAATTCAATAACACCATTTACCACTGTTTTCATTTTGCCATAGAGTTGCATACCTTGCTCGGCGAATACTCTCAAGTTCAAGTCGCGTCCGCCATCGCGCCCCGTGACATAGTGATTTGTTGCATGTGGTGCATTATCGCCTTCGGGATGTTTGTCAATTGTCATTTGATAGTAGTCCATTTCATTTAGCCAGTTGACCACATCTTTACCACGATACCGGCGATTCACCCGTGGCGCGCTTCCTACGCACAAATGGACTTTACGCCCTTCTAAGTGCAAGTCTTCAGCGATTTGGCTACCACTTTGACCTGTACCAATTACCATGACTTCGCCTTCAGGCAGCTGTTTAGAATTCTTGTAATCACGAGAATGCACCTGCGTCATTGAGTCAGGAAACTGCTGCGCAAAAGGGAGGATGTTTGGCTTATGATAGCCCCCGCAAGCGAGTACGACTTGATCTGCTGTAAAATATTGCTTTGGCGTTTTAATATGAAATAAACCGTTTTCTTGTGAGAGTGAGCTAACGGGTGAGCTAAACTGTATTGGCGGGTTAAAAAAATCGCGGTACGCTTTTAAGTAATTAATAATTTCATCCTTTACCATAAAGCCATCTGGATCATCTCCGTTGTACGGAAACCCCGGTAATTGACATTGCCAGTTGGGTGTTACTAAGCAAAAGCTATCCCAGCGCTCATGTTGCCAGTTGTGAGCCAGTTCTTGTGCCTTATCGAGGATGAGATGCTCAATGTCTAGTTTTCCCAAACAAAAACTCATAGCCATGCCGGCTTGGCCACCTCCAACAATAATGACTGGATAGTGTTTTTCTGGCCCGTCTAATGCTGGAATATTTGAGGCGTTAGATGAGGTGCTAGTGGTATTTAAATTATTCTTTAAAGTATTCATAAACGATTTTGTGAGCGGTATGGCGTAGGCCAAAGAGGATTCGTATGCAAAATGTCTATCGCTAAACGATCAGTCAATTTACGGTTGCAAAGAGCAATGGGCTCTTGTTAAATTTGATGACTGATAAAATCACATTGCAACGATGTCATAATAAATGTCACCACTAATATTCTGCTTGGCCAATTGCTGTGCTTTTACTTGAATTTTTTTTTGCTCGTCGGCGGCGCTTGAGCAGTGATAGCCGTAACGCTGAAAAACTCGCTCAGAAGCTGCATCCAAAGCCGTATTGACTTGCTTTAAAAATGGCTGCAAGGCTATGGTTGATGAAGGCTTAATGTAGTCATGAATAATCGTAGAGGGTGAGTAGTAAATAACGTCTTCACCATCTGGCCATTTCACAGAAAATCTAACGGCGGGCATAATCGGCCTCCTCACTCTTGGGCATTCCCATGTGGGTCAAGGGTTGTTGTTTTAGATTCCAGAATTCTGCGGTGGTACCGGCCATATCCAGTTCAATAACACCTGAGTGGTTGATTTCACCAATAGGCGTGCATGTCAGGTGACTATCATTGAAAAAGCGGATGAGGCCTGAGATTGCACTGGGTTCAACGGCGAGTAAAAATCCAAAACTTTGAAAAGCACGCATCCAGCGCAGTAAATCGTTATCGGGGAGTGGGATTGCGCTTAGGTCTACCGTTGCGCCACATCCAGTTAATTCAAGCAACATAATTAGCGTGCCTAAGAGGCCGCCATTACTTACATCTTTTGCGGCGACAGCCAATTCTTGTTCGGCCAGCAAGGCCGGAATTTGCCATTGCTGGCGAATTTGCTCTTTGCTTTTACCTACTACGCAACCCCAATAGGGCAAGTCACGGTGCCAGCTGCCGGTTAAGTCTGTCAGTAAAAAAAGCCGTTGGCCTGGTTGTACGTGGTGGCAAGACAATAACTGTTTTGCAAAGCCGGTAATGGCAACGGCTAGGTTGGGGCTATGCTCTGCATGTAAGCTGCTATGGCCGCCTGCAAACTGGACACCAAACGAATCGCAGGCGCGCTTAATATGAAAAAGCAGCTCGGCGGCTTGTTGTTTGTCATCATGCCAATATGCATTGACGACGGCTTGTGCTCGCCCGCCCATTGCTGCAATGTCACTGACGTTGGCCATAACAGAAGACCAACCTGCTGCACGAGGGTCTTGTGCAACAAAATTGGGCAGCATGCCTTCCATCGCTAATAGTTGATAACCCCCTTCGGTCTTAAAAGCTGCGCAGTCATCTCCAGGCATCGCATAGCGTTCTTGTAGAGGGGCTCCAGCATAGCTCACCGCTGCGTGGCTTATCGCGCGCTTAGCATCAAGCTCTGGCAGTGCTCGTAGGGTATCGCATAATATTTCGAGTTCGCTTGCCATAGCATGTCCTTGGCTAGGGCAGTGAAAACGAGGTGTTTTGTCGTCGCGTTTCATTGAGTACATACGGCATTCACACTGATATCTCGTGGCATGAAAGGGTAGGCATCTAGCTGTGCTTGCATATGAATATGCGGTTTGCCAGCTATTTCAATAGGCCCGCACGATTGCCAATGCACGGATTGAAAATAGCTTTCATTTTGAGGCTGTACATTGGCCAAAAAAGTTTTGCAGCCAAGGTCTTTCGCGCGTGAGACGGCTTCATTAATGAGGGCTTTGCCAATACTTTTATGCCCACGGTATGCGCGCGCCACACATAAGCGGCCGCCATACCAAACATCGTCGGCATTCGGCACCGAGTAAATTCTCACCGCGCCAACAACATGATCGCTGATGCTCCAACATGAGGCCAATGCAACAATGGGGATTGCGCGAAAGTCTTCAGCGTCTGTTTCATTTTCTGGCAGGATCTTTTGCTCGCGCGCGAATATTTCTTTACGTAGCTGAAAGTAGGCGTTTTTTTCCCAACCACTTTCAGCGGTTTTCACGCGAATATGATGTGAACGAAAATCGCTAAAAGTCTCGTCTACTAAAGCATATTGATGCTTAGGCATGGTAAGCCGACTCCTCTGTTAATGTGCTTGAGCAAGGCATGTCAGTATGTGCGTTCTGGCGTGTTGTACTTTCATAGCTTTTTAGTGATGAGCAGGCGCCGCACTTGGCACAACCTGCTGCTTGGCCTGAAGAGTTAATGCCGCGAGCACTAATAGCTGGCCCTAATTTGCTAAACAGGCGATTGAGCATCGCGCTATCGGCCATGGGGGCGTTGGCGAGTGGGGTGCCTGCGACAGGTACAAATGGCACAACAAAAGGGTAGACGCCAATATCAATCAGCTTCTCGCTGATGGTGAGAATTTCTTCTTCTGTATCGCCCAGTCCTGCAAGTATGTAAGTGCTTACATTTCCTTTGCCAAATACGTTCACGGCAGCTTTATAGGCGCTAAAGTACCGACTGAGGGGAACAGTTGCTTTACCTGGCATGATTTTGTTTCGTACGCGATCGGTTACGGCTTCTAGATGCATGCCTAAAGCATCGATACCGGCCGCTTTCATGCGATCAAACCAAATATCGTCTGCGGGCGGTTCGCATTGTGCTTGAATCGGTATATTAACGGCTTGCTTCACTGCAGCCGCGCACGCTGTTAAGACTTTGGCGCCACGATCAAGGCCGGCTGGCGTGCCCGTGGTCATGATCATTTGTTCTATACCATCTAGCTCAACGGCGGCTTTGGCGACTTCAGCTAGCTGTGCAGGGGTTTTTTGTGCAATAGTCTTACCCGCAGTTAAAGACTCTTCGATTGCGCAAAACTGGCAGGAGGTATCACGGTTACGATATCGAACGCACGTTTGCAGCACCGTAGTTGCGAGTACGTTGTTGCTATGCAGCGTTGCGATATGAGAATAGGGTATGCCATCAGCCGTATTTAAGGCATAGAAACGAGGTGTATTAGGTAAGCTTGCGCTACCAAGTAGTTTGTCTTCTTCAAAAATAAGCACCTGAGACCCAGATGCATCAACCTGTGCGCTAAACGGTGAGTTGTGCGCTTGCTCGCTAAAAACGGGAACCATACTCGTCTGCTGTTCAAAGCATAGGGCTTTATGATCTGTTGGGCCTGCACCTCCGCGCCTATTTAAGCCCATATTTTCAGGGTCTATCCAGCGCAGCCCTTGTGTTTGTATATCTGTAATCTGTTGCTTATCTAAAGACATGTCACACCTCGTTCGTTATGGGCTATTTGTATGAAGCGGGTTGTGTGAAGGTAGGAGAGGGTGCGGGCCCCAGCGCTTGCTGAGTAGCCGATTGCATAGTGCTAGTTGGCTCAATACCCGCGCTCGAGGCATGGCTTGGTTGTAGGTGTGCCTTGGGCTGCTTATCAATCAGCAGGCTGAGTAGTTCTGGGCGGCTATAATGGCCTGCGCTATCCATCATGCGCTTACGTTTATCGATAAGCGTCATATCAAGCTCTGCAATGCATGCACCCTCGCCACTGTCGCTCGTTAACGTCTCACCCAATAATCGGCCTTCTGGCGAGACAATGGCAGTAAAACAACCCCCTGTAATAGGTTTAAGTTCCCCACCCGTATCTTGGACAATTTGTGCTTGTTGCTCAGGGCTTAACCATCCGGTGGCGTTCACCACAAAACAACCGCTTTCTAATGCATGATGACGAATTGTGACCTCGATTTGCTCGGCAAAAATATCGCCAACTAACGAGCCGGGGAACATAGCGACATGAATTTGTTCGTGGTCGGCCATCAATGCATAGCGAGCAAGAGGGTTGTAGTGTTCCCAGCAAGCCAGTGAGCCAACTCGCCCAACTTGTGTATCGACCGCAGTGAGGCCCGAGCCATCACCTTGCCCCCAAACCATGCGCTCATGATAGGTAGGGGTGATTTTGCGTCGATGCTGCACTAAGGTACCATCTGCATTAAATAGCAGCTGTGCATTGTAAATTGTACCGCCGTCACGCTCATTGATACCGACTGAAACGACCATGCCAGCCGCTTTTGCGGCTTTGGCAATGGCGTCTGTCGCCGCTGAAGGTACCGTCACGCTTTCTGCCATAAGCTTGAGATGTTGCTTGCCCATAGCATAGGGTGGTTGAATGAAGGAAAAGTACGGGTAGTAAGGAATCAATGTTTCACCGAATACAGCGAATTCGACCCCTTCTTTGCCTAACTTTTTGATCCATTCACAGACTTTGTTTACGGTGCCTTCACGCGAGTAAAGCACCGGGCTGCATTGCACTGCAGCCGCGACGACTTTGTTCATGTTTAGGCTGTCCAGGTATGAACGGTAAAGGCGTTTTCTTTAGCCATTAACAACTGAAGGTCCATTACATCTAACGGGTTGATCGGGCGGATACCTTCGATCAATGCTTTCTCTGTTTGGCCATAAAGTGCTTGAAGGGCAAAGCGACAGGCATACACTTCACCGCCTTCTCCCATAAACGCTTTAAGTTGAGCGTTGTAAGCAAGATGGCCTGGGAAGGCTTCATCCCCTAATTTTGGGAAGCCACGCTGTACGCCTAACAATACGCCGGGTCCATAGAGTAATATCGTGGTTTTATAGCCTTTGCGCAGCAAGCGTTTGGCTTGAAGCAAGTTCACCAAACCAATTGACCCTTCGAAGGCAACGGTATGGAATGTTAGTAAGGCTTTGGCACCGGGTGGTGCTTGTACATCCTCAAATACTTTTTCTTCGTAATCGACTAAAAAGTCACCGTCTTGATGGAGGGGCTTGTCTACTACGGGCATAACTTCATCCTCTTGCGTTGTTTCATAAAAGTCATTTCATTGCAGGCTGTGTTTGCAGATGCCTGCATTTATCCCTATAGCGATAAGCGTTCCACCCATTAAAAAATTGATGAAAATATTTTTTTAATCATTAAAAACAAAGACTTATAGTTAATGGTGGCTACCCCTGTTTAAAAGCCTTAGCTACGCTATTTCGTGCTTCTACTCAAATGCGTAGTGTTTTATTACGCATTTGAGTAGAAGGCGCCATATAGCAAGTTGGTATAAAACGTGTAGGCATAAATTCCATGAAAACCAATGCTATGAAAGTAAGTCTCATGAGAAATAGCTTAAAGTCAGGAGAATACGATGTACGAAGGTGATTCAGTCGATGGCTGGAATCAACTGGCTTATTGGATGCGTTCGTCAGCATTTGAGCACTGCTCAGAGCCCTTAATGCTGCTTGACCCCATTAAAAATACCTATGTCGATTGCAATATCGCCGCGTCAAAATTATTGGGCTATGAAAAACGCGATATTTTGACGCTACCTATTTCAAAAATACACGGGCGTGAATTAGGGCTCTTAATTGTTTTTACTGAGCAAGCATTGACGCAAGGTAAAGCACGTAGCCGGATGATTAGTTGCCGCCTCCATAATGGCCAGCATATTCCGGTTGAGCTGAATGGCGCACGGGTTGTAATTAATCGTGAAGATTATTTAATTGTGACACTCAGAGATATTCGAGCTGAGCAAGAGAAAGAAAAACAAGATGCCGCCGATAAAATTGCCCGTAATGGCTTGCTAGAATGGAAATACTTACAGAGTGTTTTTCAGCAAGATGAGCGCGATAACTTACTCATGCTGACATCAGTAGGTGACGGCATCTATTGTGTTGATACTGATGGGTTGTGTACATTTATTAACCCTGCGGCTAAGCGTTTGCTGGGGCGTAGTGATGGTGATGTGTTGGGGCAAAATATTCATTATGTACACCACCATACGCATGATGACGGTAGTCATTACCCTGTTGAAGAGTGTCCTATTTATGCGGCTATTCGAGATGGTGTTGTGCATGAAGGTATTCAAGAAGTCTTTTGGAAGCATGATGGAACCCCTTTCCCTGTAGAGTTTACCAGCACACCCATTATTTCAGATAGTACCATTATTGGAGCGGTGGTTGTCTTTCGTGATATCAGTGAGCGTGTTGAAACAGATCGTAAGCTACGTGCTGCACTTGAGGAGGTGAGTCAACTCAAAGAGCGCCTTGAAGATGAAAACGCCTATTTGCAGCAAGAGTTTTTAATTGCACAGCAATATCATGGAATCATCGGTGAGAGTCCTGCCGTCAATCAAATTGTTCAAAAAATTGAGCTCGTTGCCCAGACGCAAGCGGGGGTGCTTATTACTGGGGAGTCAGGTACAGGTAAGGAGTTAATTGCACATGCCATTCATGAAGCGAGTGGTCGTTGCGATAAACCGTTAATTAGAGTGAACTGCGCTGCCATTCCTCAAGAATTATTTGAGAGTGAATTTTTTGGCCATGCACGTGGTGCGTTTACGGGAGCATTGCGTGATCGTACGGGACGTTTTGAGCTGGCCGATGGCGGCACAATTTTTTTAGATGAGGTAGGCGAGATTCCGCTCTCTTTGCAAAGTAAATTATTGCGTGTATTACAAGAAGGTCAGTTAGAGCGTGTGGGTGAAGAAAAAACGCGCAATGTGAATGTGCGTGTCATTGCCGCTACAAATCGCGATCTTAAATGTGAAGTGGCTGAAAATCGCTTTCGCGAAGATTTATTTTTTCGCCTCAATATTTATCCTATTCATTCTCCTTCGCTGCGTGAACGAGGGGATGATGTATTGTTATTGGCTAGTCATTTTTTAGAACAGGCAGCAAAGCGCAATGGCAAACCACCTTATAAATTGCGGCAGGGCGATTTCCAAAAATTAAAACATTATCGTTGGCCTGGGAATATTCGTGAATTGCAAAATGTGATAGAGCGAGCAGTGATTACCAGCCGGCAAGGGCGATTAAAGCTTGATTTACCCGTAACGGACGATGCTCATAAGCAGCACTTATCCGAATCGAGCAGTACGCAAAAAAGTATCCTGACCGATCCTGAGGTGCAAGCTTTAGTTGTCAACAATATGCAGGCAGCACTGGATCAATGTGATTGGAAATTATTCGGTAAAGATGGCGCGGCTGAATTACTTGGAATGAAGCCCACCACTTTGGCATCCAGAATAAAGCGTTTAGGTTTAAAGCCTGCGCAGTCATAGTGGTTTATCGGTTTTGCATATATTGCGCATAGTCAGGAATGGGGCGCTCAAGCGTACGATTAAACCCTTCGCTATTCAGTAGCAAATCGGCTGTGGCAATATTGCAAGCCACGGGAATATTCCACGCTGTGGCGAGGCGCAGTAGGGCTTTCACATCCGGGTCATGTGGCATGGGCTGAAAGGGATCCCAAAAAAATATTAGACAGTGAATATCGCCTTCGGCAATTTTCCCGCCCAGTTGCTGATCGCCACCAAGCGGCCCGCTTAAAAATTGTTTTACGGGTAAATTAAGCGCCTCTTCAAGCAATCTCCCCGTTGTACCTGTGCCGCAGAGAGTATGAGTAGAAAGCTGACTTTTATGCTTTTTGCTCCACTCAAGTAGATCGGGTTTTTTGTGATCATGGGCGACCAATGCAATGGTTTTGCGGGCAGGTAATTGAGCTTGCACCATTGCTAACCCTTTGTTTTGTCCGTTATTCATATTAATCCTAAATGCATAGACCTGTTTTTAGGTCATTATTAAGGCCAGTATTAAGGTAGGTTTTTGAAGGCTTGTTGGTTGAGTTGAGAGTAAAAGCCGTAGCGTTATGATTTTCTATTGGCAACCATTATGACTCTTTTGGGAGCAGGATAGCCTTCACACGTTTTTGAAGAGTCTGTCGGGTCAAGAAAATCTTTAAGTGATAAATACTGCATCCACTCGGTTGCTCTTTGCTCTTCTGTTGATGTGGTTGAGATGTCAACAGCACGAATATTGTCGAAACCAGAGCGCCTTAGCCAGAGTGATAAGGTAGCAACCGAAGGCAAAAACCATACATTGTTCATTTGAGCATAGCGTTTTTCTGGCATTAAGCTATAGCCTTCTGGCCCGTCCACAATTAATGTTTCTAAGACAAGCTCTCCCTTTGGCTTGAGTGTCTCTTTTAATTCGCGTAAATGATCAATAGGTGAGCGCCGATGGTATAAAACCCCCATTGAAAACGTTGTATCAAAACCGCTGAGGTTAACCGGCATTTGTTCTAGTGTGGCAGGGAGTACATCAACTGGTGCATCAGGTAGGTAGCGTTTAATTTGATGAAACTGCACCACAAATCGTGGTGAGGGCTCAATACCAATGACGCGTTGAGCGCCATCGCCCCACATACGCCAGCAATGGTAACCACTGCCGCAGCCTACATCTAACACTGTTCGGTGGGTAAGAGGGGTAATTTTTTCTTGCAGCCTGCTCCATTTCCAATCTGAGCGCCACTCCGTATCAATGTGTGTACCGAACACCGAAAAAGGGCCTTTTCGCCAGGGTATCAATGCACGCAAATTTTGATCAAGTTGTGACCGCTGCTCTGTGGAGAGATCCGATGCTGCGCCAAGCGTGACAGTATCTTGCATTGCAATAGTCGATGGCGATGCCTCTGGCATTGCGTGTAGTGCATCTAGCCACTGAGGAAGGTCAGCATGACGCTGCGTGCACAGCCCGCTTTTTACCAGTGCTGGTATCGCTTCGGCAAGGGGAGCGAGTTTAGTGAGGCTAAGCGAATCGATAAGGTGTTGGTAGCAAATCATATAAAAATATTCGATTGTTGGGTCTAGGCAAGTGCCGCATACTAGCTTATGTAGTACCTGTAAGGCTAACACCTGCTGCTCAAAGGCATTCGGGCAGCTCTGCTGGCTATCTCATATAAACCTCTTTGCCTTGATGAGATATGCTTTCTTGATAGAAGGTAGGCCTGCTGATTTCTATTAGAGGGGTTTCACTAAAGTATGAATAACGATTTTTATAAAAGGAATACCATGAAAATGAATAAGTTTTTTCTGTTTCTCTCAATCACTTTTTCAGCCTCAGTGGATGCCATGAATTTTGAGTATAAAGGCGTTAATGACTTTAAGGCGCTGAGCCAGTATGCAAATGTAGGTGAGTTTGAATTGGCTTACCAAAGCTATAAGCAAAACTGTTTAGATAATACAGGTGGCGGAACGGGTGGTATGAGATGTTTGATCGATTTAGATATATGGGATCGAGAGCTCAATATCTATTGCAAAAAAGTCTATCAATTGCTCGATGACGAAGGGCAAAAATTATTAAAATCCTCTCAGCGAGCATGGATTAAAGAAAGGGATTATAGTATCGCGTTGAATGCATTGATTGTAGATAAAAAATTTAAAGATTTACACGGTACAATGCATTACCTCGTGAGAGCAAATGATCGAAGCACAGCAATTTACCCTATTGTAAAAGAAAGAGCGTTAGTGCTTAAAAGGTGGTATGACTATATCAATAAAAATAAGAACGATTTCTGAGCTCCATTACATTTTGTTAACATATTTTCTAGGTGGGCCATGTTAATCTAATGGAAATCAATTGTAATGGAGTAATTCTATTGTTCATTAGATTTTTATTGACCCTTTTTGCTCTTTTTGGTGTCGTTTCTTGTGATGGTAGGGGTGTTTCTCAAATCACTCAAGAGACTTCTAATGTAAGTTCTTCATATGCTGCTAGCTCAGTGACTTTTAACAGTTCGATGCGTTCTGCTAGCTCAGTTAGCTCCATTCTTAGTGGTAGTGATTATTCCAGTAGCATGGAAGGTCATTCTAGCTCTAGTTCAAATGGCTTCGATTTTGAAGCTTTAAATGAAGATGCTAAGAGGTTATTGACCACAAGGTGGAGTCTTGTTGCTTATGGTTATCAGACTGCGGAATTGAATGATCTTATTGATAATACTTCTTCAGCGTTGAGTTTTGGAGATGACGTTAAAGTTTATGCGGGCGAGGTTGGCTATGCTTATGGCCGATCTGATGGTTGCAATATTCAGGCGGGAGGCTTCGATATTGATGGTAATACATTATTGCTTAAGGGTGGATGGACAACTTTAATATTTTGCCCTAGCTCTGATGCATTAAAAGAACAAAATGGCTTTATTGACTCTGTGCTTTTCTCAACCTCTTCTTTTTTTATTGATGACAGTAGCCTAACTTTAACATCTGAAGATGGAAAGCAGCTTGTTTACGCTGAAGTAAAATAGAAAATAATGGTATGGAAAGTAATAGTGATGATTTTTAAATGTTTATATTTACTATAAAGTAAATTCACGCCGATTAACCTGCGGGTATTTAGGATCTTTGCCTAAATCTTTCCATCCAAGAGAGTTATAAAATCTGATGGCTCGGATGTTTGTAGGGCTTACCCGTAACGTTGCCTTTTTGCATCCGTATTCTTTCATCGTTCTAATTGCATGGTTGTGGGCTATGTAACCATAGCCTCTTCCTCTGTTCTCAGGTGTAAGATAATAGAGGAAGATATGACCAATTTCACTGCTGTATGAGAATTCAAGTTGCCCAATTAAGCAGTCGTTTTTCCATAAATGGACTGCCCCGTGGGGAAATTGCTTGGCATGATCTTGAATCCAGTGCGTATATTTTCCTGGATCCCATGTCTTTTTCCAGTTATGGCAGTTAGGAAAGCTGATTTCAAATGAATCTTCTCGGAATCGCAGGCAATAATCTATGTGTTTTTTAAAGTCTATTTCTTTGAATACAATCATTGTATTGTTTTATGTCTTTTGATGTGCGATTTATTAGGGATTGATATCAATATACCCGAGCATGAGATCCATGATGTGTAATGCTTTCTTGTGTCAGTAATGCAAATTTTTTCATGGGCAGGGGTTTAAATATATTAGTTCCTATGTTGGGAGGCTTAGTGTTATCTGTTAGCTAAATTGGCTCTTTAATAGAGGCTCTATGATCAATACAATTAAACCCTTCTGAATAACCAAATTCACAATCACTAATCCTAAAATTTTCATCAGGCTGCAGCCTTTATCAAAGTATTTTATCAATCCTACAAAAACGATAAGTGACAGCAGTAAGCCTAAAAGACCGGGCATTAAATGGTGTATTAGCCAGCTTACTAATACAACAATCAGAGTTGAAATAATATTTAAATTGATTTTTAAAATCTTTGATGCGACAAAGATACCAATGCATTCTAGGGCTAATCCTAAAGGTAAT
>CALIUX010000157.1 GCA_938048505.1 uncultured Pseudomonadales bacterium | reverse complement strand
AAGCAGGCAGATAACCGTCAGCGGAATGGCAAACATCGCTAATACAGGCTTGCCTGTTTCTCGCCAATAATCGCTACCCATAAACTGATCTTGTGCTCTTTTAGGCGTGATTTTAGTCGCTTGTAAGGCAAGAAATGATGGTGCGCTTGTTGAGAAGCTATTTACCGACTTATCTGTACCATTTTTTATGGGCGATTGCTCGGTGATCGTCTTTTCAGTTGGCAAGAAACTATCCTCTAAAATGGCATAACTTTTCTGATCCGCAGCTCTTTATAAGCAATAGATCCAGCATGGAAGATGCCCAATCATTAATAACATTGAATTGTATAGTGATATCACTATTTGGGCGATAGTTTAAGTATTGGATCTCTATAAAGTGGTAAGAGCGTCTATGAGGAAAGTCAGCTAACCCTGATGTTTTGAGCACTAATCATGCTGGGCATTCACTAATAAATCGTTTGATCTTTTAAAATATTTTTATCCACTACAATGCTTTACATATTGCTGATAATGCAAGCCGCTGCTTTTTGCCTTATTTCCCTCCTTGCTTTTTTGTCAAATGTAAAGGTGATAGGTTTTCTGCTGGATCATTTTCATTAACTAACAAGAAAGGATGTAGTAGGTGAAAAAGTATAAGTTGAATGCTAGGTGGAGACTTTATTTTGTCTGAAATACTTGAATGTTCGTTATTTACCAAAAAATACGACATGGCAACTTGTGAAAGCCTATTTAGCTGCTTTACTTTCTTGTGGTGCCTTAGCAAGGTAGAATGCACGGAAGATTAATGCATAGAAGCTTTTAGGTGGAATTATCTCTGCCTTAAAATGTCTGTGTTAAGTTTTGTGATAGGCGTAACGTGAAAGAGATATAAAACCACAATGTAACCTAGGCTTATCTAGCATTGATTCACTACCTTGTTTGATCTTTTTATATACCATTGAATGACCCCACTTTATATTTGCCACCTGTCATTATTACACTCTTCATCACTCCATTTTGCATCAGCTAGATGTTCTTTGTATGGAGTTGATACGCCTATGTCCCAAGATTGAGGTTTACATGTCTAACGCTTCGCTTCCTGAATTTTCAACTATTGATGCGTATATTGGTAATACCCCTTTGGTAAAGCTTCAGCGCTTACCAGGTAAAACAACCAATACGGTCTTAGTGAAACTTGAAGGTAATAACCCAGCGGGTTCTGTTAAAGACCGTGCTGCGTTCTCGATGATCGCCACTGCAGAGCAAAATGGTGACATTCAGCCTGGTGATACGTTGATTGAAGCAACTAGTGGTAATACTGGCATAGCCCTTGCGATGGTTGCGGCCATCAAAGGTTACAAGATGATTCTGATTATGCCAGAGAACAGTACCGATGAGCGCAAAGCGTCAATGACCGCTTATGGTGCACGGTTGATCCTTGTGACGAAAGAGCAGGGCATGGAAGGTGCACGTGACTTGGCTGTTGCGATGCATGATCGTGGTGAAGGGAAAGTCCTTAACCAATTTGCTAATAGCAATAATCCACGTGCTCACTTTGAGGGGACAGGGCCAGAAATCTGGAATCAAACACAGGGCCTTGTGACTCACTTTGTGAGCTCTATGGGAACAACGGGCACTATTGTTGGGACATCTGCTTATTTGAAAAGCCAGAACCCAGCCGTTCAAATTATTGGTTTACAGCCAGAAGAGGGCGCTGCAATCCCGGGTATCCGAAAGTGGCCGAAAGCCTACCTCCCCGAAATTTTTGATGCTCAAAATATTGATGAAGTCGTCTCAATGGGTCAGGAAAAAGCCGAAAATACAATGCGCGCACTTGCTCGTGAAGAGGGTATTTTTTGTGGCGTATCATCTGGTGGCTCGGTCGCCGCTGCCCTCGAACTGAATGAGCAAGTCGACAATGCAGTGATTGTCGCCATTATTTGTGATCGTGGTGATCGCTATTTGTCTTCAGGCTTATTTAATCATCAGGTTTAGTATGTCTTATCGAAAGTTTGTCTGCTTTGCAGGCACCGACTAAAATCTAGACAAAAAACAATTAAATGAAAAACGCTTGATTGAGAGCTTATGTCCCTGAATGTCGATTATAGAATGTCAGATGCAGAATGTAGGGGCGCAGAGCGTAAGGTGTAAGGAATGGTACAAGTTAGAGAAGATAGACCCGTATTAGAAGATGGTTCCTTTGATGCGCCGCTTTGGGTTAAACGTATTGCTGTACAAGCAGATTTGCCCGGCACACAATTTTCTTTGCTTGATGATGCGTGCGCGACTGCGCAATCCCTTGAGCACCACAAGGGCGATCACCTAACGGGGTGGGGCGCAGATTACACAACGTTTAGCGCAGCATTGGAAATGGCTGAGATACTGGCTGAGTTGCAGCTCGATGAAGAAACGTTAGCTGCTGCCATTCTATATCGAACTGTACGCGAAAATAAAATAACGCTTGATGCTGTGCGTAGCCGTTTTGGTGAAAAAATTGCCGGCCTTATTGATGGCGTGCGTAAAATGGCAGTTATTAGCAGTTTGTCTAATAAAAGTGGCGAAAATGCTTTTGGTCAGAATGCAATAGAGCATGCTGATAATGTTCGTAAAATGTTAGTTGCTGTTGTGGATGATGTGCGCATTGCGCTCATTAAACTTGCCGAGCGTACCAGTGCTATTCGCGCTGTAAAAAATGCCTCTCTCGAAAAACGCCAGCGTATTGCGCGTGAAGTCTCAGATATTTATGCGCCGCTCGCACATCGTTTGGGTATTGGGCACATTAAATGGGAGCTAGAAGATTTAGCTTTTCGTTATCTCCAGCCTTATGATTATAAATATATCGCTAAGTTACTGGATGAGCGCCGGCTCGATCGTCAAACCTATATTGATTCCGTCTTACAGATATTGACACAATCCCTTGAGGCTGAAGGCATTGTTATTGATGATATTAGCGGCAGGGCAAAGCATATTTACAGTATCTGGCGCAAAATGCGGCGTAAAGGTATTAGCTTTTCCGAGGTTTATGATATTCGCGCAGTGCGTATCTTGGTAAATTCTGAGCAAGACTGCTACCGCGTTTTAGGTGTGGTTCATTCACTTTGGCATAATATCCCTAATGAATTTGATGATTACATTGCCAATCCTAAAGAGAATGGTTATCGCTCTTTGCATACTGCCGTGAAAGGGCCTTCTAATCGTGTGCTAGAGGTACAAATTCGAACTCAATCTATGCATGAAGAGGCTGAGTTTGGTGTGTGCGCGCATTGGCGTTACAAAAATTCAGATAAGGCTGGATCATCTTCAGGCTATGAGCAAAAAATTGCTTGGTTACGTGAAGTATTGGAATGGCATGACGAAATTGGGGGTGCTTCGCTCGATGGAAATTTGCCCATAGGATTTGATCAAGATCGGATTTATGTTTTTACACCAGATGGGCATGTGGTGGATTTACCTGAAAAAGCAACGCCTGTTGATTTTGCTTTTCGCATTCATTCCGATATAGGTATTCATTGTAAAGGCGCAAAAGTGAATGGGCGTATCATGCCGCTTAATCGTGCTTTAAAAAATGCCGATCAAGTTGAAATCTTGACGAGCAACCGAGAAGTTCCGAGCCGAGACTGGCTCAACCCAGCTTTAGGTTACATCACGACATCCCGTTCACGCAGCCGTTTGCAGGCATGGTTTAGAGAGCAAGATAGAGAGCAAAATGTAGAACACGGTAGAGCCTCTTTAGATCGTGAGTTCTTGCGCCTTGCCATTGAGGATTTGGATTACGAACGCTTAGCCCAAAAACTTAATTTACAGACGCTAGATGATTTATATGCTGCCGTTGGTATTGGTGATTTAACGGTTGAGCGTGTCATTAATGCTGCCCAGCGCTTATTTGGCTCATCAAATACCCCAGAAGTTACAACACCGCTTATTGGGCGCGCCCAGCACGAAGATAAAACGAATACATCGGATGTGTATATTGATGGTGTTGGAAACCTTTTGTCATACATTGCTCAGTGCTGTAAACCGATACCCGGAGAGGGTATTAGCGGTTATATCACGCAAGGTCGAGGTGTATCGATTCACCGTCAAGACTGCAGCAATATTCTTCAGCATACTGATGATGAACCGCATCGTATTATTAAAGTTGACTGGGCTGAAAAGCCTGAGCAAGTTTATGCTGTCACCGTTATCGTTGAAGCTTTTGATCGGCATGGGTTATTACGAGACATTACAACAATTCTCGACAAAGAGCGTGTGAATGTCAGTGCAATGCAAACCGAATCCGATAAAAATCGTAATACAGTGAATATGTCAATCCATATTGATGTAGCAAGTTTTACTGCATTAAGCCGCTTGCTGGCTAAATTGAGCCAAATGCCAAACGTCACCAGTGTCAGACGGCGTGATAAAAGCTAGTTAGCCCAACTCCCCTTATTTGATTCATATTAAACCTTCTCTTTTTGCGCTAATACCGTATAAGGGTAAAAAGCTTTAGGGCGATAAAGGGTTTGTTTCAGACACCGGGTTCTAATGAGTTTAGATTCTTTATGAGAAGAGATTATTCACTTGATGATCTGCGCTATTTGATGCGCAGACTGCGAGACCCTAAAACAGGTTGCCCTTGGGATATTAAGCAAGATTTCCTATCTATTACGTCCTCAACCATTGAAGAGGCATATGAAGTTGTTGATGCGATTGAAAAAGGTATTCCAAGTGATATAAAAGAAGAATTGGGCGATTTACTGTTCCAAATCATCTTTTATGGGCAATTAGCAGAAGAAGAAAACCATTTTGCTTTTGGCGATATTGTGCAGTGCTTGACAGAAAAGCTGATACGCCGTCACCCACATGTGTTTCCTGATGGCACACTTCAGTCTGTTCGAACTGAGTCACTTGATAATATTGATATAAAAACCCAGTGGGAAAAAATCAAAGCGCAAGAGCGAAAAAATAAAGGTCATGCAGGGGTTTTGGATGATATCCCGTCGGGCCTTCCTGCGATGACTCGAGCAGTAAAAATACAAAAAAGAGCTGCTCGCTATCAATTTGATTGGCCGGATATATCGCCGGTTATTGATAAGCTTCAAGAAGAATTAGCAGAGTTGAAAGAAGCTTTGCAGTCAGCTGATCCTCAAGCGATAGAGGATGAAATGGGTGATGTCTTGTTTACAGCCGTGAATTTAGCAAGGCATTGCAATGTTGAGCCTGAAGCGGCTTTGCGTCGAGCTAACTATAAGTTTGCTCGACGCTTTGAGTATTTAATTCGATTGGCTGAGCAGCGTAATATTACACTGCGTGATGCATCACTTGATGTGATGGAGGCGCTCTGGCAAGAGGCTAAGCAGTCTCTTGGATCAGATTAATTGGCTTTATTTTGTTGTTTTTGATACCTCACCTCTTAGAGGTGCGCCATTATCTTGAGAAACTTAAAGCGCGCGTGTATCGTACGCGCCTTTCTTTGTCTATCTGGACTTTGCTTGACTAGCCTATACTTTACTGGGATCGCCAGAGATATCCAAATGACTTATTTTAACCATTAGGTAGGAGATACACCTATGCGCATTATTCTTTTAGGGGCACCCGGTGCAGGTAAAGGCACTCAAGCCAAAAATATAATGGATGCTTTTGGAATTCCTCAAATTTCAACGGGCGATATGCTAAGAGCGGCTGTTAAAGCCGGTACACCTTTAGGGTTACAAGTCAAAGATATTATGGAATCAGGTGGTTTGGTTTCAGATGATTTAATTATTGGCCTTGTCAAAGAGCGTATTGCCCAAGCCGATTGTGCTAAAGGGTTTATGTTAGATGGTTTTCCGCGCACTATCCCTCAGGCAGAAGCTTTACAAGCTGCAGGGGTACAGATTGACCATGTATTGGAAATTTTTGTTGATGATGAAGAGATCGTTTCTCGTTTAAGCGGTCGTCGCGTACATGAAGCGTCTGGCCGGGTTTATCACATTGATTACAATCCACCTAAATCTGACGGTGTTGATGATGAAACAGGAGACCTACTGATTCAGCGTGAAGATGATAAAGAAGAAACGGTTCGTAAGCGTCTTAGCGTTTATCATGAGCAAACTGAGCCTCTGGTTTCTTTTTATCAGGCTCTAGTAAGCGATACTTTACGTTATTCTAAGATAGAAGGCGTCGGTGCATTGGGTGAGATCAAAGAGCGAGTATTGGCAGCATTAAAATAGCTTCCCTCTTCCTCCAAAAAAAGAAAAAGCAGGCATTGACCTGCTTTTTCTTTTTTAATGTGCTGGTTTTTAAAGTTTCTTCTATGAAAATTATGTTGGTAGGCAGTATTAACGTAAAGGCGCGATACCATCAATTGTTCTCTGTCTTGTGTTTTACTCAGGTACTTGTGCAAGGGTAGCGCGCTGATTATTTGCCCTGATAAATGACGATATACTTTGATGAAAATGATGTTTTTTTCTTAATATGGAATTTAATCAATGGTTTTTCATGATTAGAAATAATTCCCATTGCCAATAAATTTTATCTATTTTCATCTTTTGATTGTCTTAATTCTATTTTTTTACATAAAAAAATAGAAAATTAGCCTTTTTTAAAGAAAATAACGTGCAAATAATGGTTTTTTAAAATAATATTCTATTTGTATGTCTTGGTTCTGAAATTTTCTGCTATGGTTTCGAAAGGCGTACCCTATTTAGAGAGAGGAGAAACAAAATGGCGAATGTAGCAAAAAAGCGTGGCCGTCCTGCTAAAGCGAGTACCGCAAAGCGTGCTGGTCGTCCTGCAAAAACAAAAGCCGCACCTGTTGCAGCAAAAGTTAACCCTGCTTTAGCTAGCGCAGAAAAAGCACTGGCTAAAGCGGAACTTAATATTGAGAAGTTGGCAACTAAGTTGGCAGCTCTTCGTGATAAAGCCAATGCGGCGGCTGAAAAAGCAGCTAAAACCAAAACGGCTGCTGCTAAGCGTACAGCTGCAACGGCTAAATCAAAAGTAGCCCCTGTTGCTGCATCGGTTAAGGCTGCGCGTACTGTTTTAACTGAAGCGAAAGCAGATGTTACAGCAGCTAAGCGTCTTGCTAAGATTGATGAAGTGAAAGCAGCAGAAGAAGCTCGCATCACAGCATTAGAAACTAAGCTTGCAGAGTCTGCAGAAGCTGATTTGGCAAAAGCTGTTGCGGCTTATACCAAAAAGTGGGAAAAAGTGCGTAGTGCAGCTGATGCTAAAAAACTAAAGATTGCATCAGCAAAGTCAAAAGCCAAACTTGCTGCTGTGACTAAATCTGTTACCGCAAAAACTAAGCCTGCTAAAAAAGCAGCGCCAGCAAAGGCTACTAAGCCTAAGCCTGCTGCTTCCGGTGCGCCTAAGCGCCGTGGTCGTCCACCTAAAGCTTCAGCTCCTGCTGTTGCAGCAAAGGCAGATGCTCCTAAGCGTCGTGGTCGTCCGCCAAAGGCGGCTCCAGCGCCTGCTGAAACTGCTGCTGAATAATTGTTTGGAGCATTTTAGGTTTACTGCTTAGTTAGTATTTGACCTCCTGTGCTCTTGCGATTGTTTTAGATTCAGTGTGACACACAAAAAAGCCTGTTATTTAGCAGGCTTTTTTGTGTGTATTAGGCTATGCGGTTACAATGTGCGCCCATCAATCACTAACCTTTGAATCGATGAGCCTTATACTAGCTTTAGATGCCAGTGCAGACGCGTGTTCTGTTGCGTTAAGTTTGCCCAACGGCTCCACTTTAACTCGAGTAAGTCATGAGCCTCGTGCTCACGCAACCTATTTATTGCCTTTTGTTGAATCTGTGCTTCAAGAAGCAGACTTATCTTTATCGCAGCTTGATGCCATTGCTTGTGCCGTAGGTCCAGGCTCTTTCACAGGCTTACGCATTGCTTTAAGTACGGCGCAAGGATTAGCATTTTCTGTACAAAAAAATATCATTCCTGTTAATTCGCTTGCTGCCATGGTGGAGTCAGTAACTGTGCAGGAATCAGTAGCGAACCAAAAGCCAGCGGCAGAACACTGTGCAGAGCAATACGAAGATAATAATCGTCTAACCTACTTGCCAATAATGGATGCTCGTATGAATGAGATCTATTGGGGGCACTATGCATCGGCGCTTTCTCCTTTGTCGCAAAAGACGGCCTTAGTCTCTGGCGAGAAAGATTTTGTCGCCGCACTGTCTGAAATTGACCAAGATAATATACTGCTGGTTGGTGATGCATGGCTTAGAGTGCCTTTTGCGCAGTCTGCTGCTCAGGCATTAGAGCTTGTACCTATTTCTACACAGTCCGATGCCGGATCTGTGTTACGTTTGGCAATGCAGCACTTTGCGGCAGGCCATAAGGGTGAAAATCCTTCTAAAGTAGATTTATGTTATTGCCGTAACTCTGTAGCGTGGGATAAAAGACAACCCATTCGGCCGCGTTAAGGTATGGCTCATTAGTTTCCTTCTATTTAAGTGTTTATTTTATGGATATTTTTCAAACTATTATTCTTGCTTTGGTCCAAGGGATTACAGAATTTTTACCGATATCAAGCTCTGCTCATTTGATTTTAACGAGCCAAGTACTAGGTTGGCCTAACCAAGGATTAGCATTTGATGTAGCCGTTCACTTGGGAACGTTAGTTGCCGTGCTATTGTATTTTCGGCAAGATATCACAAATTTAACATGCGCTTGGTTTGGACAGTTTGTTGGTCGTGGCATTAATCATGATGCGCAGTTAGGTTGGTTTATTATTTTGGCGACGATTCCAGCAGGTGTGGTTGGATTGTTGGGTAAAGAGTTTATAGAAGCTAATCTACGCTCATCGCTAGTGATAGCTCTTACAATGATAGTATTTGGGTTGTTACTGTGGTTTGCTGATGTAAAAAATAAAGGGCAAAAGCGGTTGATAGAGTTAACGCTGATGGGGGCGTTGATTATCGGGTGCGCACAGGCATTAGCATTACTGCCGGGCACATCACGTAGCGGTATTACGATAACGGCTGCCTTATTGTTGGGGTTTTCTCGGCAGGATTCAGCACGATTCTCTTTCTTATTATCTATTCCAATTATTGTACTTAGCTCGGCACTACTTTCTCTTGATTTGATTGCGTCAGCCAGTGTTGATTGGCAAGCCCTCATTATCGGCTCGGTTGTATCGGGGTTAAGTGCTTACGCATGCATTTATTATTTTCTCGCTTTCATTAATCGTTTAGGTATGTTGCCTTTTGTGATTTACCGGCTCTTATTGGGCGCATTTTTATTAGCATTAGTGTATATCTAGGACTTTTCTTATTATGTCGGCTTTTAATCAGGACCTATTGCAATATATTTCGCGTTCTCCTACGCCTTTTCATGCTGTGCTTAATACAAAATCTCGTTTACTGAAAGCGGGATTCACTGAATTGAATGAAGCCGATGATTGGTCTCTTGAAACGGGTCAGAAATACTTTGTAACGCGTAGAGACAGCTCTCTTGTCGCGTTTGTATATGGCAAACAGCCTATGCAAAAAACTGGTCTACGCTTGTTAGGCGCGCATACTGATAGCCCGTGCTTAAAAGTCAAGCCGGCTCCTGATATAACCCGTAAAGGTTATAGGCAGCTCGGTGTTGAAATATATGGCGGTGTTTTGATGGCGCCTTGGTTTGATCGGGATTTATCACTTGCAGGGCAGGTGAGTGTGACCGATAGTCGCGGTGAATTGCACCATTTACTTGTTGATATTGAGCGGCCCGTTGCCGTTATTCCTAGCCTCGCTATTCACCTTGATCGTGAAGCGAATACACAGCGTACTATTAACCCGCAAGATCAGCTGCCTCCTATTTTATGGCAGACGCGCTTTGCTGATGATGATATGACCTTTAGGGATTGGCTTGCGACGTATTTACGTGATTCAGGGCATGATGTAGCACAAGTATTCGATTTCGAATTGAGCTTTTATGATGTGCAAGCTGGTGCAGAAGTGGGTTTGAATCAAGAGTTTATTAGCTGCGCCCGCCTTGATAATTTGTTGAGCTGTTATGTGACCATCGAAAGTCTCTTGCAGGCATCGGGTGAGGTGACCTCATTGGTTGTTCTCAATGATCACGAAGAGGTGGGGAGTTGCTCGACAGCAGGGGCTGATGGTAATTTTTTAGAGTGCGTTTTGGAGCGCTTATTACCCAATACTGAAGCGCGACAGCGAGCCTTATCCCAATCGATGATGATGAGTGTTGATAATGCACACGGCGTTCACCCTAACTTTATTCAAAAGCATGATGACAGCCACGGCCCGCTCTTAAATGATGGCCCAGTACTCAAGTTTAATGCTAATCAAAGCTATGCATCGCAGCCTGCAATGTCCTCACGTATTCGTTTGCTTGCACAACAAGAGAATGTTCCTATTCAGAGTTTTGTCGTGCGTAGTGATATGCGTTGTGGCAGCACAATTGGCCCAATGACAGCGGCTAAAACAGGTATAGAAACACTGGATATTGGTGTGCCAACTTTTGCAATGCACTCTATTCGGGAATTAGCCGGCGCCCATGACCCCATTTTACTTAATCGGTTATTGACCGCATTTTTAAATTATTATTGATTGGACCATTTGTATGTCTGAACGTGTTTTAACTGGGATTACCACAACAGGAACGCCGCATCTTGGCAATTACGTTGGCGCAATCCGTCCGGCCATTCAGGCCAGTCAGCAGCAGGATAACGAAAGTTTTTTATTTCTGGCCGATCTGCATGCGCTCATTAAGTGCCATGAGCCAGATAAGATTCAACAGTCTACTTTAGAAATTGCAGCGACTTGGTTGGCTCTAGGGTTAGATCCCGATATGACGGTTTTCTATCGCCAATCTGATGTGCCAGAAATTTCAGAGTTGTGCTGGGTACTCAATTGCATGGCAGCCAAAGGGTTGATGAATCGTGCGCATGCTTATAAAGCTGCCGTTGCGTCTAATTTAGAAGAGAAGCAAGACGCTGATTTTGGCATTACAATGGGGTTATATGGTTACCCCGTTTTAATGGCTGCGGATATATTAATGTTTGGCGCGCATAAAGTCCCTGTTGGTAAAGATCAAATACAACATGTGGAAATGGCGCGAGATATTGCTCAGCGCTTTAATCATCATTTTGGTGAAGTGTTTACTCTGCCAGAGGCTGTTGTTGAGGATGATGTGGCGGTTTTGCAAGGGCTTGATGGCCGCAAAATGAGCAAGAGCTACGGCAATACGATTCCTCTGTTTTTGCCGCCTAAAAAGCTTCAGAAGTCGATCAACAAAATTAAGACTAACCTGCTTGAGCCGGGTGAACCCAAAGACGCTGATACCTCAACGGTATTTCAAATGTGGCAAGCTTTTTCAACGCCAGAGCAAACCGCAGAAATGCGACAGGCTTTTGCTGACGGTATTGCATGGGGAGAAGCCAAAAAGCAGTTAGGTGCTTTGATTAATGATGAAATTGCTGAGGCAAGAGAACGATACGAATCACTCTTAGCGAATCCTAAGCAAATCGAAGAGACTCTCTTGCATGGCGCAGAAAAAGCACGTTCTTATAGCCGTTCCCTGTTGGCAGATGTCAAACAAGCTGTTGGTATTCGCCCGCTCAGTTAGAACTCCTCTTAGCATACTCAATAACTATTAGAGAGCATTTTGATAGTTATTGAGTCATTAAGGTAAGGATGCCTTGAATTATATTTCAATATAAATGTATGACTTTGATGAAACATTCGTTGATGATGTTATCTAGTCCCTGTTAATCTATACTCTCAATTTGGTTCACGTTTTAGTTGAGGCTTAAGAATGTTTGACACTGAAAGACATCCATCCGTTAATGTTGAAGCAGTAGGTGACAGAGATGTTGCGATTATTTTGGATGATGTTTTTGATTTTAAGCGAATAGATGAATTTAGAGTCTGCTATGAATCAATTGATGCCAATGCTGTTGATAATATTAGTATCGATTTTAAGCGTACGCGCTATATGGATAGCTCCGCATTGGGCATGCTACTTAATGTTAAAAGCCACTTTAAAAATACCGGTGTCAAGATAAAAATTATATCTATTAATGAGCAAATTCGAAAAATATTAACGATATCGCATTTTGATCAGCGGTTTGTCATTGAGTAATTATTCATTGCTCGTACGCTCTAAGGTATAGCCATGAAGGTTCTCATTGTTGATGATCATGCCTATAACCGAGAGTTGTTGAGTTATGTTCTAGAAGATGAAGGGATTGAAAGTCTTCAGGCTTTTGATGGTCAGCATGCCATTGATGTTTTTTTGAGCGACCAGGCCATTGAACTAATATTGATGGACATTAATATGCCCAATATGGATGGCATTGATGCAACACGCAAAATCAAGGAATATGCCGATAACCGCCTAGCCACAATTATATTTGTAACCGCTCTTGATGATCCCAAAGTGCTGGTGAGGTGCTTGGATGCAGGCGGCGATGATTTCGTTCCTAAGCCTATCAATGAAGCGATATTAGTTTCTCGATTACGGGCTCATATTCGTAATCAAGAAATGTACAAAGGTTTGAAGTCAGCCAATGATAAGTTGCGCTACCACCAAAAGCTTATGGAAAGAGAGCATCAGGTAGTAGAGCATATTTTTCGCAATAATAGCGAAAGTGTTGATACGGTTTGTCAAAACATCACCCTCTATACTTCACCTGCCTCTCTTTTTAATGGCGATATTCTGTTATCTGCCCCATCACCCAGTGGCGGAGTGTACTTATTGGTGGGTGATTTTACTGGTCATGGTTTATCGGCTGCACTGGGTTCATTGCCTGTTTCCAGTATTTTTTATGATTGTGCAGCCAAACAAGAAAGCATTACTTATATGGCATCGCTGATGAATCGGCGACTGTTAAAGCTTCTGCCCTCAGAAATGTTTTTTTGTGCAGCACTTATTTACATTGATCCGACGGGCCAAAAGGCACAGTTTTGGGTAGGAGGAATGAATGACATCTTATGTAAAGTGCCAGGCCAGCCCTCATTGCAAAAAATCAATGCTCAGCATATGCCCATGGGTATTTTGGAGGAGGATGAATTCAATGGCTCGCTTGAGTTGCATCAATTCCCACTGGGTTCTCGCCTTTATATTTTTACGGATGGCGTGAATGAAGCAAAAAATCAGCAAGCAGAAGAATTTGGTTTAGAGGCCCTTGAAAAAATCTTTTTACAAGATGGGCATCCTATTGATTCGGTTATTCAGGCTGTTCGCGAGTTTACGCGCGGAGT
>CALIUX010000156.1 GCA_938048505.1 uncultured Pseudomonadales bacterium | reverse complement strand
GATCCTTGCGGTGAAATTACGGATATGAACTATCGCCCAAGCGGTATTCAATTAGGCAAAATGCGTGTGCCATTGGGTGTGGTGGGCATTATTTATGAATCGCGCCCTAATGTTACGATTGATGCAGCGAGTTTATGTTTGAAGTCTGGTAACGCAGCGGTATTGCGTGGCGGGAGTGAAGCGATTCATTCGAATCAAGCGATTGCAAAAGCCATTGCTGTTGGCCTCAAAGAGGTTGGGTTACCCGAGGCGTGTGTGCAGGTGATTCAAACCACTGACCGTGCGGCAGTGGGTGCACTCATTACGGATAGTCAGCATATTGATGTGATTGTACCGCGTGGTGGCAAAGGCTTGATTGAGCGTATTTCACGTGAGGCCACTGTACCGGTTATTAAACACCTTGATGGTATTTGCCATGTCTATATCGATGTGGATGCTGACTTAGATAAAGCGTTTGATATTGCATTGAATTCTAAAACGCATCGCTATGGCGTGTGTAATGCAATGGAAACTTTATTGGTCGATCAAGGCGTGGCTGCACAAGTATTGCCTCGTTTGGCGCAAGCTTACCTTGAAAAGGGTGTTGAGTTGCGAGGGTGTGATGCAACATGTCAGATCATTTCGGGTGCGGTTGCAGCAACCCAAGACGATTGGGCGACGGAATACTTGGCGCCGGTGTTGTCGATAAAAGTGGTGCAAGGTGTCGATGAAGCGATTGATCATATCAACACGTATAGCTCACAACATACCGAGTCGATAGTGACGAATAATTATGCCACTTCGCGCAGGTTCTTACATGAAGTGGATTCAAGTTCCGTGATGGTTAATGCTTCGACGCGTTTTGCAGATGGTTTTGAGTACGGGTTGGGCGCCGAAATTGGCATTTCAACTGATAAAATTCATGCGCGCGGACCTGTAGGGCTAGAAGGCCTGACATCGCAAAAGTGGATTGTTTTTGGTGATGGTCATATTCGTACCTAGTATGCGAGTGTTTACCTCAGCCTTCATTACAGCGATAATAACTGGCTGCAAACGCAGGGGGTGTGATTCGCGCCTCGACAAGCATTGCAGCCTACACATTAAAGGCCGAAATCAAACTTTGAGTCCGGTAAGCCTATTTAGGCTTGAAAAATGGGCTTAATAAGTAGGCTGGATAGTTTGCGAGATTGTCATGTTTACTTAGGGGGTACATTTGACCCCGTTCACAACGGCCATATCCGCATGCTAGTTGAAGGCCGTGAGGCGTTGTCTGCAAGTCATGCCAGCTTTGTTCCGTGCCATGTCACACCGCATAAGCAGCAACCCAGTACCACTACGCAACATCGTTTAGACATGCTGCATGTGTTAGCAAAGCATTGCAGCGTGATACGCAGTGTCAGTGGTCTATCGAAGCGTTTGAGTTATCCCGCACCGAAAAATCTTACACTTTTCATACTTTGCGCTATTTGCGAGAGCAGTTGGGCCCAGATGCGTCTATTGTTTGGTTAATGGGATTAGACAGCTTCGCCAGTTTGACATCGTGGTATCGCTGGCAAGATTTACTGGCTTACGGGCTAAATTACATCAAAAACAAACGGTGTTGGGGTTATTACCGGAATCCGTTGAGCGGTATATCCATGACAATACATTATACGGAAAAAGATAGGTCAGAAAAATAGGTCAATCGAGGACTATAACGAGGCCTATAAATATAAACTATAAATATTGAAATAGTATCAATAGATAGCACTAAACCGAGCATTCAATATGTTGCTCACAATATGCATTAGAAACCAGTAATCAATTTATGAAATTAGCTTTAAAAGATCTTATTAAAAATGCCCTTGATGATGTTAAAGGCGAAAATATTGTTGAGCTTGATGTTATTGGCTTATCCGACGTTGCCGATACACTGATTATTTGCTCTGGCGCATCGAACCGTCAGGTAAAATCATTAGCCAACAATGTCTTGGACGAAGCCAAAAAAGTCGGTGTGCGAGCCATTGGTGTTGAGGGGATGGATCAAGGTGAATGGGTCTTGGTTGATTATGGTTCAGTGGTGGTGCATGTGATGTTGCCCAGCATGCGTAATTTCTACGAACTTGAAAAGCTGTGGTCTAAATCGCCCGTGAACCAAATCCCCGACCAGGCTGAATAGCGCAGGTCATCGATTTTATAAGCTGTAAAGTAAGAAATATAGATACAGGTAAGAAGCGTTCATTGAATCAACTGGCTTTACAGTATGATCACAAACGTATACAAACGAAAATGAGAGCATGAAAGTTCAGTTAATTGCAGTGGGCACAAAAATGCCTGATTGGGTACAAAAAGGTTATGCCGAATACGCCAAACGTTTGCCTAAAGAGTTGGCAGTGCAGTTGATTGAACTAGCGCCTGGCCATCGCGCAAAAAACACATCGGCCAAGCAAGCGATAGAGCATGAAAGCAAAGCAATTTTACAGGCTATTGATAAAACAGATTTTGTCATTGCTTTGGATGTCTTGGGCAAACCGTGGAGCACAGAGACATTATCGTCTAATTTAGCAGATTGGCGTATGTCAGGCCATAACCTTAGTTTTGTGATTGGTGGCCCTGATGGTTTGTCTCAAGCTGTACTACAGCGCGCGAATCTTAAATGGTCCCTCTCAGCGTTGACCATGCCACACCCGCTTGTACGTGTTGTGTGGGTAGAGCAGCTCTACCGCGCATGGACATTATTAGCCGGCCACCCTTATCATAAGCATTAGCCCACTATTTCTATGCGATTAAATCTATCATTAAGCCCTTTAATTAATACAGCTATTGTTAGCAAAAAAATATGCACCCTCCTGTAAAAAAATTACCTTTTGTATTGATGGAGCTGCATTTTGGCTACTCGGGGTAAAGGTAATCATTTCCACATTAAAAATCGCAGTGTCGAGCGTAAGCTGATTCGTAATCGCTTACTGCTTGCAATGGCCGGTGTGATTTTTCTGCTGGGTATACTGATTTCTCGGTTTTATTTTCTACAAGTTATTGAGCATGACAATTTTGTCACGCTTTCTGATCGCAACCGCATTCAAGTAAGGCCTGTTGCGCCTACACGTGGTCTTATTTATGACCGTAATGGCGTTTTACTAGCTGATAATCGGCCGACTTACCGCCTGAGTATTATTATTGAGCGCGTTGATAATATCGATACGCTTTTTGATGATCTTCGCGGCTTGATTGCTATTTCCCAGTCTGATATTGATCGTTTCACTAAAGCCCGTAGGCGAGGGCGTGCGCCTTACCAAGCCATTCCTCTGAAGCGAGATTTAACAGCGGATGAAATAGCAAAAATCAGTGTGAATGAATATCGCTTAGAGGGCGTTGAAATCGAGGCGGAGCTCGTACGTTATTACCCCTATGGTGAATTGCTAGCGCATACCTTGGGTTATGTGGGCCGCATTAACGAGCGCGAACTGAAGTCATTTGATGAAGACACCCAAAAAGCCTATAGCGGTACTTACAGTATTGGCAAAATTGGTATTGAAAAATACTATGAGCAAGAGCTACTGGGCGAAGTGGGTAGCCAATTCATTGAAACCAATGCACATGGTCGTGCGTTGCGTGTACTGAGCCGAGAAGACCCTGCACCAGGCAAGGATTTGCATTTACACCTTGATATTGAATTGCAGCGTGCCGCGCACGATGCTTTAGCCGGTTGGCGCGGTGCAACGGTGATTATCGATGTGAAAACAGGCGGCGTATTGGCTATGGCGAGTACGCCAAGCTTTGATCCTAACTTGTTTGTGACAGGCATCAGTTATAAAGATTACAACGCGCTTAATCGCTCCAAAGATTTGCCCCTTTATAACCGTACCATTCAGGCTCAGTACCCACCAGGGTCAACCCTCAAGCCTATTCTAGGTTTGGGGGGCTTAGAAACGGGTGTGATTGATGAGTCGACCCGCATTCAAGACCCTGGTTACTACCGCCTCTCAGAAGGTGATCGCCTCTACCGCGACTGGAAAAAGTGGGGGCATGGGAATCAGGTTGACTTGCATCAAGCTATCCGCGAATCGTGCGATACCTTTTTTTATGAGCTGGCAGTAAGGCTAGGCATTGATTTGATGCACCCGATCGGCAGTCAATTTGGTTTGGGTTCAAAAACACAAATTGATGTGCCCAATGAGCGTAAAGGCCTATGGCCATCACGGGATTGGAAGCGCCAGCGCCGAAAACTGCCTTGGTATCCAGGCGATAGTCTGAATGTCAGTATTGGTCAGGGTGATGTACTGGCTACGCCGTTACAGTTAGCGGTTATGACTGCCACCTTTGCCAATCGAGGCATACGACATGAGCCACATTTGGTCTCGCGCATGGGCGACGAGGTTATTTCTAAAAAACCTATGAGTGTGATGCAAGCATCCTCTGTTAACTGGGATTATGTTAATGAAGCAATGGCAGCGGTAGTCCATAGCCCAAAAGGAACTGCAAAAAAAGTGGCTAAAGATATTACTTATCGCATGGCGGGTAAAACGGGTACGGCGCAAGTAATCGGTATTGCTCAAGATGAAGAATATGACCGTGATAAGGTGGCTGAACGGAATCGTGACCATGCTCTTTTTGTTGCTTTTGCTCCAGCTGAGGCACCTGAAGTAGCCATTGCTGTTGTGATCGAAAATGGTGAGCATGGTTCGAGTGCCGCGGCCCCCGTTGCTAGAGCGTTATTTGATAAGTGGTTTGCGCTTGAGGCGGCTCGCGCTGCGAATGAGTCAGGTAATCAACCTGCTCAAACCGATACTTCACAGCATGATACACAGCCAAGTGCCGACTTGACGATGGAGGCAACCTTGTGAGTTTGCATGGTGGTAAAGACTTCGTTCGTCATATGCCCGATTCGGCCCAAGCGTTTAAAAAGGGGCGAGGGGTATGGAAAATCATCCATATCGACCCATGGCTGCTCTTGGGTTTACTCATTCTGACAACCATTGGCTTGACCGTTCTTTATAGTGCCGGTGGTGGGAGTGGTGCGATTTTTAAGCGTCAAGTGGCCTTTTTTATTATTGCTTATGGCGCTATGTTTTGTTTTGCGCAAGTACCGATGGGTCTTTTGGAGCGTGGCGGGAAATGGCTGTATGTATTGGGTATAGTCTTGTTATTGATGGTCCTGCTAATGGGGGTGGGCGCTAAAGGGGCTCAGCGTTGGTTAAGCTTAGGCTTTATACGCTTCCAACCCTCTGAGGTACTGAAATTAGCCATGCCACTTGTTGTGGCTGCTTATTTAGGGCGTCATGTATTACCGCCTAAATTGAAGCATATTGCGGTGACCTTGGGTATTGTGGCAGTGCCCGCATTACTCATATTGAAACAGCCAGACTTAGGCACAGCTATTTTGGTCTCGGCATCGGGTTTGATTGCGCTGTTTTTGTCGGGTTTACAATGGCGCTATATTGGCGGCAGTGTTTTAGCTGTGACGGCAGCGGCGATACCTATGTGGTATTTTGTCATGCACGAATATCAAAAGGTGAGGGTGCGTACTTTGCTCGATCCTGAAGCCGATCGCCTAGGTGCGGGCTGGAATATTATCCAGTCAAAAACAGCTATTGGATCGGGTGGCTTAGAGGGCAAAGGCTGGACAGAAGGTACTCAGTCACAGCTTGATTTTTTGCCTGAAAGTCATACGGATTTTATTATTGCCGTATTGGCCGAAGAGTTTGGTCTCAAAGGCGTATTAATTTTATTGGTTTGCTACGGATTGATTATTTTCCGTGGCCTGAGTATTGCGTGGTCTGCCAACACACATTTTGGTCGTTTATTGGCTGGGAGCCTGACGCTGACCTTTTTTGTCTATGTTTTTGTCAACATTGGCATGGTGTCTGGCATTCTGCCTGTTGTTGGCGTACCGCTTCCACTGGTTAGTTTAGGAGGCACTTCGTTGGTTACATTGATGGCCGGTTTTGGTTTGTTAATGGCTGTCGCGACCGAACCTAAAAAGAATTAAATAATAGACCGTTGATTAAATGAGATCGATCGTTACCTTATACACTACTGTACTGTTTTCACTGTACTATCTTTATTGCACCTAGGAGTACGGAATGCGTTATTTGAATTCTACTATTAAAAATATGGGGAATCGTATCCCTTTTTTTTCTAGAAACTCATTTTTTAAAAGCCCTTTTTCTAGAAGCCCTTTCTCTATTCGTTCATCTTTTATCATGCCGGCGGCTTTTGTCTCTGCCGCATTACTGGCTGCTGCTCATCCTTCAATGGCAGCAGAATCTTCTGCAACACCACATTATGTGGCGCATGAAAAAGCCAAAGTATTTGTTGATCGTATGGTAAAAGAGCATGGGTTTGAGCGCCAATATATACAGAGCGTGCTAGCTCAAGCTGAGAAGAAACAATCGATCCTGGATGCGATTTCTCGACCAGCAGAAAAAACTAAAGCGTGGCATGAATACCGTAAAATCTTTATCCAAGATGTTCGCATCAAAGGTGGCGTTGCATTTTGGCAGGAACATAAAGCGATTCTTGATGATGTGTCATCGGCTTATGGCGTGCCTGCCGAAATTATTGTTGCCATTATTGGTGTTGAGACGCGATACGGTAATTATATGGGTAGCTACCGTGTAGTGGATGCGCTGGCAACGTTGGGCTTTGATTACCCCAAGCGCGGTAAATTTTTTACGCGCCAGCTTGAAGAGCTTTTTTTATTAGGACGTGAACAGCAACAAGATATTTTAACGTTAAAAGGCTCTTATGCAGGCGCAATGGGATTTGGCCAGTTTATTCCTAGCAGCTATCGCAGCTTTGCCGTTGATTATGATGGTGATGATGTTGCGGATATTTGGGCGAATAAAAAAGATGCTATTGCCAGCGTTGCTAATTACTTCAAAGCCCACGGCTGGCAAACTGGTGAAGCTGTTGTTGAACGTGCTCATCGTGCAGAACACTTCCCTTCCGAAAAAATCAACAGTCGCTCGCGCCCTACCACCTCTGCGAAAACTCTTTATAAAGAGGGGTTTTCGCCATTGTCTCGAAAAGCAGTCAGTGATAAACCCGCTATTGCGCTGGAATACCAAGGCGCTAATGGCCCTGAACACTGGTTAGGCTATAACAATTTTTATGTCATCACGCGTTACAATCGCAGCCACCTCTATGCAATGGCTGTTTATCAACTGAGCCAAGAGATTGCTCTTGCTTACAAAGAGGCTAAGCCCAAAAGCAGTGCAAAACCTAATGATCAGGCTGCATTATAGTGAAGGCGCAGCGCAGTGATGTATTGCCTTGTTACTTGGTGAGTTATCGTTACATAGCTATAACGTTAGCCATAATTTTTATTACAGGGTGCGGCTCTACTCCCGTGCAATATGATCCGCCTGTGCAAGTGCAAACGCCAGATAGTGGGCCACCACAACCACTTGCAGTTGCGCATATTCCCGATGCACTCCCTATTAATGAGCCCCGTACTAAAGCGGGTAATAAATCACCTTATACGGTATTGGGTAAAACCTATCATGTGCTGAGTGATGTACGGGGTTTTAAACAAGAAGGGTATGCATCATGGTACGGTAATAAATTTCATGGTCGAAAAACATCTAATGGTGAAATTTATGACATGTATGGCATGACTGCTGCACATAAAACGCTGCCCATTCCGAGTTTTGTCAGGGTGACAAACCAAAGTAATAATCGCTCAGTTATTGTTCGTGTTAATGATCGAGGACCTTTTCATGGTGATCGCATCATCGATTTAACGTATACCGCCGCGCGAAAGTTAGGTTTTGCCAATAAAGGGACTGCAAAAGTTGCCCTAGAAATAGTTCAGCCCAAAGCGAATGCGACGTATCAGGCATATTTGGCTGATCACAACCATGCAGGGGCGAATCAAGAAGGGGGAAACCAAGCGGTCAGTACACCCCTTGCTCCACGGCCAAAAAATTCGGGCGGGTATGAAATACCCCAGCAGACCTATTTACAGTTGGGGGCTTTTAGTGAACAAAGCCGCGCAAATGGCTTTAAGGCAACAATGCAGCGCCTCTCTGCTTACCCTATTAAGGTTGAGCCTGTTCCAGAGCGTGGC
>CALIUX010000155.1 GCA_938048505.1 uncultured Pseudomonadales bacterium | reverse complement strand
GATGCTCCAGTAGCTGTTCAGCTCAGTGGCGGGTTAGATTCATCTACATTATTAGCCAGTGTGGCGAGGCATACAAATCAAATAGATGCATATACTGTTAAGTATGGCTATGGGCCTCAAAATGAAGAGCCGTATGCCAGAATGGTTGCAGACATGTATAAAGACAAGGTTAACTACCATGTTGTGAACCCTGTCGATAAAGATTTGTTAGCTGAGCTGCCTGCTTACACCAAACTAATGGCTGAACCCTACCATTCGCCTAACCAGCTGAGTAGTCAGCATATCTGGAGGCAGATGGCGGATACCGGCATTAGGGCGGTGATTTATGGTGGAGGTGGAGACGAGGTTTTTGCAGGTTATGGATCTGAATATTTAGCGCCATATCTGCGGCAGCTGTTATCTCAAAGGAATGGTTCGCGGTTTCTGAAAGAGTTTTTTTCATCAAGTGAATATGCTGATGGTTTTCCAATTAAAGATTACGTGAAAATGGCTATCAGTACTTTTTCTAAAGTGCCGAGACGATCCACTCACGGGCGAATACCCTTCATAGACGAGAGTATTAATCCCATCAATTTTGCGCTATTAGGTCATGACCATAGAAGGCCTGCCAGAGATTTAGACCAAAAGCTTGAGCAAAATATGAAAGATTGGAGAATGAACTATTGGCTTAGGATTGATAATCAAAATAGTATGGGGGTACCTATTGAACTGAGATCTCCATTTTTAGATCATAAAGTCATCGAGTTTGCCTTTTCTTTGCCTGAAAGTTATTTAATAAGAGATGGTTGGTTAAAATGGATTGTTCGTAAGGCCATGGAAGATAAGCTGCCAAATGATGTGGTATGGCGAAAGCAGAAAATGGGTTTCCCCTTCCCTTTAACGCAGTGGCTTTTTAATCATTTTGAATCCTTTAAGTTGATGTTGCTTGATGTAAATTGCCCTTATGTTAATTCAGTAAAATTATTTGACAATTATTGTGCTCTCAATAAAAAAGACTCAGAGTATCTTTGGGGAATGCTTTCAATTTTACTGTGGTGGAATTTTTGTGTTGAAGAAAATTAAGTTAAGGTATTCTGCCCCTGATTTTATTGAATATCGGTTTTTCTAAAATGTGAGTGAGTTCTAATAATAGAACCCCTAATGACAATCTGGAAAATTGGGTGAGTCGAATACCAGAACTCATACAGCTGATGTGATAATGGAAAATGCTGGCTACCGTGCTAATGTCTTTAGCTAATAGCCAACGTTTGCACTACTCATTGTAGTGCAAAACTAATCTATACGAGTATTGCCCCATATGTTTTGCAGACAATCAGCTAGTTGCTCATGGCAAGACTGACAGTTGTATTGTTAGACGTATTATGTGCATCGTATAGATTAGCGTTAACTTATTAAAAGACTATAGATTATCTTCTTTGGTCAGCCACTTTTACATGCCTTACAGTACCAATATTTCTGCGTGAAAAATCACTGGCTTTCTGTGTGTCACCCCAAAGTGTCACGTTATTAAATAAATGCCTCACATTGCGATTACCATGCGAGCTTGCTGCTAAACCTTGATAACGAAGAGGTTCGCTAAAGCATTGCGATGCGATGTTTGTCCAGTTTTTTCCATCTACAGAGCCGCTTGCAATAGCGCAATGATTTTCACGCCAAGTGTCAATTTTAACGAATGATAAATCGGCGCGTTCCACACCGGGTGCAACACTAAGATTAATAGCCTTTTCAGCAAAGCGAGAGTTATTAGAGTAGTCTTCTCGCCATTGTACACGCAGTGTTGAATTGTCTGAAGGGCGGCAGATCGCAAGATAAGGGCTATTATTTGATAGGCTGGCGCGCACCATTAAACAGCCTTTAGCCCAGCGATCTACATGGCTACTGGCTGCATGAATAGAGGCTTCATAGCGTGAGTGGCTGCGGTTGCGGTCTTGATATAAAAAAGTGAAGTGATCACGTCTTCCCCAAATATCTTCTGAGTTCACCTCAATGCCTATAGTGTTGCCTTTTTCATGCTGGGTACCACAGTTGCCAATGCATCGGAATGGCCAAGCTGTTAAATCATTGGCATTGTGTGTTTTTGCCCAATTATCATTTAAAAAATTAATTTTATTAGTTGATATGTGATGGGTTTTACCGCTAATGGCAGATTCAAAGTCGCCTCTACTATCTAATACATAGCGTCGGCTCACAAAATTGTCTCTGTGTATGTGATTGGTGAGAGTATTGTTCTTGCTGCTGGTATTAAAAAAGATACGGCGCGATCGATCTATATCGCGGGTTGAAGCAATCGATTCAGCTCTAAAAGCAATGCGATTATCCCTGTCGGTTTCGTAATCACCTGACGTAATAACAAATATCCATTTTCCCTTTAGTGCGCTAAGGCTTGGCCAATCGCAGCCATTTGATACGGTATCTTTAAGGCTGCCTGCAGATGGGCAGGCTTGGTGTAAGTCTGATGGCTTGAGAATGTCATTTTTATTAATGTAGCGGGTAATCAACTTATCAAATGCTGCTTCGTTTTGACTACCGTAAAAGCCTTCACGTGCATCAACCCAAACGGTAACCACTTCATGTTGTGGGACTTGTTGATCAAATATTCGAAACAGCGCAAGGCAGTCTGATAAGCGATTACAGTTGGTACGTGTATCGACTACCGGTGTATGGTAAACAAACCAGTTGTCGTCGTCATATGACTGGCCTATTTTGCTACGGTATATGTCCAGTTCAACGGATCGAATACGGTGAAAAAGGAATTGATCCAAAAAGCCTTCATGTCGTCCAAAGCTATTGTGTGAAGATTTTTGTTGTACATCGTTATAGTTTTGCGCAGCAAGCGCTTTGGTTAATACTGCAGGTGTGATAAAGCAGCATAAAACACAACACCATTTAATGAGGTTTTTCATTTAGTTACCCTGTTTTTTTATAACATTGATATTAATGAGGGACGCATGATGCGCATGCTAAGTGACGCTGTGGTGAAGTTAATATGAATATTGGGTTTAACATTTAAGGCAGTGAGCCTTACTAGGAGTTAAGCCAGTATGGTTTAGATAAATGTGAATGTGAATTGACATGCAGTTAAAATGAGTACGGGTTAAAGAAACGTTGATTTTGCTAGGGCTGTGCTATTCAATAACCCATCTGACCTCTATTTCTACCTTAAACCTTTTCATTTCAAGATGGCCTTATGTTTGTATTATCTTACCGTGTGACTATTTGTTTTATGCTTTTATGGGGGCTGATGGGGTGTCAGTCGTTTGGTAAAAAGCAATTGACCTCTATGCCTGTACAATACCCGCAAAAAGAAAGGCTTGAATTTACTGGGCGTGGTGCGGCGGCAGCAATGATGATGTCGGGTTCTATGGGGGCGATGGGTATTGCCATTGGTGTCGCGATCGATGAAGGCATTGCAAAAGATTTGCATGCATCGGCAAGCCAAGGTGGGTTTGATGCTAAGGCTGTTGTTTCGGAGGTGCTTCAACAGTATGCATTGGCAGCCCAGCATTTAGATAAAAAGGGTGGTGCTGAAGAGAGAAGTGCTGAAGGGAGAAGTACTGAAGAGGGAAGTACCGGAAGGGGCAGCGCTAAATCAGAGTTTCCCAGCCATCTTGCTATAAAGCACTTGGGTTTTCGCTCAGCAGGAGACCAGATTACGCCCTGGGTTGAGGTAGATCGAATAGAAGGTAGTTCTGTAAAATCAATGACTTACGCAGATGTTGCCGGTGATCAAGCTGTTACGGCTGAGTTGAATGATTTGAGAGGGCAGTCTGAACAAGCTGCTGCAATGTTGACGACTGCATTACAGCAAGTGCTCATAGCGCTTTGGGAATAGCGTTTTTGGCGTCATAATAGCTACCTTGCTTTTTAAGTGAATCCATTTTTTACTGCGTGAATGGCAGCTGTCATTATTGTTTATCAGCGGTAATATTATTCGATCTATTATTTGATCTCAAAAAGGGTATGACATGAATCGTCGATTATTAATCAAAAGCGGTTTGTTAGCGTGTACAGGCGCTGCAGTTTCGGGTTGTGGTAACTTGGCTCAGGTCGCAGAAACCGGCTTAGGTGTGTCGCAGGCGCTTGGCTATAGCCCCGAGAAGCTGTCTGAGGGTGTGAAGCAAATCCTAACGCTTAGTACACAGCGCACCAGTGAATCATTGGGTGGCGCAAATGGCTTTATGGGGGCTTCATCGTACCGTATAGGGCTGCCACAGCAATTTGATTCAGTGGTGCAACCTATGCGCAAATTTGGCTTGGGTTCATATGTTGATAGTGTCGAAAACCTGATGAATCAAGGTGCGCAGCGTGCGGCTAAAGAGGCTGGCCCGGTTTTTGTCAGTGCTATTAGTAAGATGAATGTTACAGATGCGCTAGGTATTTTGCGTGGTGGCCCCAATGCAGCGACGCAATTCTTCCGCTCTGAAACAGAACAAACCTTACGTAGCCGCTACCAAGGCATTATCAAAGACCAACTGACAGCGTTAGGCTTTTATAATGACTATAAAAAATTGTCCAGTGCTTATAAGTTAGTGCCTATTGCCAATAAGCCGAATCTCGATCTTGAAAGCCATGCAATTGATAGCGGCATTAATGCCCTTTTTACTCAAATTGCAAAAGAGGAAGGGAAGATTCGCGCTAATCCTGTTGAACAGGGTAATGTCTTGATTTCTTCTTTATTAAAATCCTAACTGCACCAATGACTTGCCTCAAGTAGGCCAGTGAATAAATGATATTGTAATCGTTAGAGAGACGAGGAAGCTGTAAACATTGGACACACTGACAAAAAAAATATTCTTTATTCTGGCCTGCATGAGCGGTACGCTCTTTTCTTTTACACTGCTTTTCTCTAGTGGTGTTAATGCAGCGAGCCTGTATTTACCTGCGCAGCTCTCGCCCGATATTGAAGCGCGTGTTGAGCGATTGTTTGTTGTGGCAAATATGCCAATTATCAAACGTCCCATCCCGATTAGTGAGGTAAATCGCGCGCTTAAAAAGATAGATGGCCAATACCCTCAATTACAACGCTCAATTAAACGGTATCTTGAGCGTTACAGTGCGCCAGTCAATCTTAATCACGCGAATCTTGCATTACGCTACAGTACGCAAGATTCAGCGTATAGCTTGCCTAATCAGCGCGGTATTGATCATCAAAGTGATTATGTGGCTTCGCTGGCAGGACATGCGGTTCTGAATGATTGGGCTGCATTAAATGTGGGCGCGTTTGTTGGTGAGCGTGTAGGCAATGATAAGTCGCATTTTTATGAAGGGTCATTCTTATCTTTAGGTGGCGATTTAGCACAGCTAGACGTAGGTTTTAGACCGCATTGGTTTGGGCCTTTTCAAGAAAGCGATATGCTCATCAGTACACACGCTGCGGCTTTGCCCAGTGTGACCTTATCTAACCCAAAGCCCCTTGATTTTTTAGGTATAAGATATGAAATCTTCTGGGCGCGCATGTCTGAATCAGACAGTATTTTAAGCCGTGAAAGTAATCAGCGTTTATCCGGTAACCCCTTATTAATGGGGTTGCATTTAAGCTTTGAGCCTATTGAAGGGTTTGCCATAGGCTTTAATCGTTTGATGCAATATGGTGGTGCAACGCGCGAAGAGGGCTTGGGAGATTTGGCAGAAGCTTTTTTCTTACCGCGCCAAGCGGATAATATCGGTGAAGAAGGGCGTGATTTTGGTAATCAAATCTCGTCTGTCACAACGCGCTTTACCTTTCCTGGCAAAGTACCGGTATCGGTTTATATGGAATATGCAGGCGAAGATACATCGGCTACGTCAGATGTTCATTTAGGGAATAGTGCTTTGATGCTGGGTATTCACTTTCCGCTTCTATTCGACAAACTGGGTGCGACTTATGAGATGGCGGAATGGCAAAATGGCTGGTATGTGAATACCAATTATGGCGATGGCTTAACGCATCACAATAGCATTGTTGGGCATTGGGCAGGTAATCAACGGCTCAGAAATGATGCAGTAGGTGCGAAAGCGCAAACGCTTAAATTGTTATGGTCTATATCGCCTACCCGCCATGTTAAAGCCATTTACCGCCAAGTTAAAAATAGTGATTTATCAGCGACTAATTATCAAACAGGCACAAACTTGCAGATGGAATATGCGCAGACTACGCAGAATGCCACATTGGGCTTTTCACTGAATTTGGGTGAAGATATTCTGGGTGAAAGTGCTCATGGCTTAACGGTTTTTACAAGATGGTAAGGGTGTTGATTTTGTCGAAAGTATCCTCTTTATACTCTCTTTTGCTAACGTGGAATAATAGTGTGTCAAACCGTTTTGGGTTAAGAAAAAAACAAACATTAGGTGCTATCTGTAAAGTGATGTGCGTGATGCTGTTATGCAGTGCTGCTAGTCACGCGTACAGTTACGAAGCCTTTTTTACGGTCGGCTATCAAAAAACATTAGGACGCATTAGTGATAGAGGCAGCATTACAGGAATCGATTTTAAGCCTGAAAGTACAGGTTATCACCTTGCTGTGGGTATCCATAAGCCATTAGGTCAGTCGCAACGTCATTGGTTTGGCGTGGCATTGGATTATGATGATATTTTAGATTCATCACTGCTGGGGTACAGAGCATTAGATTATCTGTATCAACCTAATGATAGCTGGCGTGTAGGAGCCTTTTTTGGTGCTGCGTCACTCGACAGTGGTTTGCCTCAAAACGGCTATTATACGGGTGCAAGTTTAAGCCGGTTGAACGCTTGGAATCAGCCCGTGGATGCCATTTTAGAAGTTCGCTTTGCGAGTGGTTTAGCACGCGATAGACGCCTACCCGGCGACCCTCAGAGCACGAGTCCTGATATTTTCTTGGACTATGTGAGCGTTGCGCTGGGGTTGAATTATCGCTTTTAAGCGAATTAATGGTTACAACACTTCTTTATTTTTTTGCCGCTGCCACAGTAGCAGGTGTCGTTTCGCCCTAACTTGATGTTGGGCAAATGTATCCCTGCTTTGTAATACCAATTTCCATCTTCTTGTATGAACTCAGACCGCTCATGTAACTGCTCAATATTTTTTGACGGCGGGCATGTGTAAAAAGCGCAGAACTCTACGGTGTTATCATTTACCTCAATGACTTTTAGGCCTAGCCACTGTGTGCCATTAAAGTTTTCTTGTAAAGTGAGGTAGTCATCGGGTGTACGTTGTGATGCATGCAGTGTATCAATGAGGTATGCCGTATCTTTTAGGCAAAAAGCACTAAAACGTGACCGCATAAGTTGTTCGCATGTTGCGGGCTTTTGCTTTTTTTCAATAAAAGGCTTGCAGCAATCTTCAAAAGGAAGACTTTTTTCTGCAATAAAATGGCCGCAGTAGCATTGTTTTTTAAGGTCGATATTCATTGTATGTATTCAGTTCTATTCGCTTGTTTGCTCTTTGCGGTATGAAGCTAGGTTTAATAGCTTAGCTTCATCAATGTCTTTTTGTAACGCTTGTAACTCGGGCATGGGTTGCATGTTGTTTGCGACATCCCCAAACTTTTCGGCTTTTTGATATAACCCTTGCCGTCCGGCTAGAGCCGTAATGACATCATTATACTGCAAGGTGGTTGTGCTAAGGGTGCGCCCAAGCTTTTGCAGTCTTTCACCAATCATAAAAATTTGCTGATATAAATCATTGGCGCTTTGCGC
>CALIUX010000154.1 GCA_938048505.1 uncultured Pseudomonadales bacterium | reverse complement strand
TACAAGCACTCCGTCAACGAGTGATTCAACATAAGGCGGTGCCATGCTAACAGGACATCAAACCCTCGGTCAGCTTAATACCGCCCATCAGCGCTCTCGCCATGAATTGACACGCATCAATGATGAGCTGAAAAATATCAGTGATAAAATAGCCGAAAATAGTCGCGAGCAAGCGGTTATCTATCGGCAGCTGGCGCGACTCCGCCTAAATACTATCGCTAACGATGAAACCGTCGGTGCACTCGGCCACCTTGAATCAACCATCGAACAACGCTTAGCCAAGCGTAATGCCGAATTTTCTGCATTGAAAAACGATATTATTCAGGCCGAATCAATCGTCAATACGCATATTGATCAGCGAGCAAACGAACAAACCATACTAGATGACTTAATACAAAAACAAGACTTAGCAGAGCAAGACATCACGTCAGAATTGGATGCCAATACAGCCTACCAAGCTGCCGCTGCCGCTGCACAAAACGCCCAAGTTGTTGCGCAAAGCGCACGCGAGAAAAAACAAACCGCCAGCCAAGACCTAAGACAAAAAGCCGTTGTGTACGAAAAAGAAAAGCTGTTTATGTATTTATGGAAACGGCATTACGGCACAAGTGACTATTCTGCTAACCCACTTTTTAGGTGGTTAGATAATTGGGTAGCCAGCTTATGTGATTATGATAAAGCACGCGCCAACTATTGGAATTTACAAGAAATCCCTAAACGGCTTGAGCAGCATGCAGAATACTTGCAACAAATAGCGCAAGATAAGCAGTCTGAATTACAGGCCATCGAACAAACGACCATTACAGGCTCAGAATACGAAAAGGCCTCGCAAGTCGTTGAGCAACAACAGGTTGTCATTGCTAAAATTGACCGTGAGTTTGATCAGGCCGAAAAAGCGCTTAACGCTCTGCTCGATCAAGAGGCCGAATATGCAAAAGGCACCGATTCACATATGTCTGCCTGTCTTAAAATGATTACAGACACTCTACAACGTGAAGATATCGATAACCTTCACCGATTTTCGCTCAGAACAAATACCCGAGAAGACGATCACCTAGTAGAGCAACTCGACATTCTAAAAGAAGGCCAATTCGAGCTTGAAGACCTTACCTCGACGCTACGCCGCAGCCACGTTCAACAAACCCGCAAGCTAACCGAGCTTGAAAAAGTTCGCCGCAATTTCAAACAACATCGTTTTGACTCATCACAATCCACCTTCTCAAACGATAGACTCATTAGTGCAGCAATCGAAGGGCTCATCAGTGGCGTCGTCAGCGGTGTTGATTTATGGGCTACTCTCGAAAACAACCGCCGCCACCGGCCAATTGGCCACCACAAACGCCACCATCCCCAAACCCGTCGCACCGCCACATGGCGCTCTGGGCGATCACGCTCCAGCCGTGGCGGTTTCAGAACAGGTGGCGGGTTTTAAGGCAGATTAATGGATTGGAAGATTTTTGTAACAATATTTGCCACTGTATTTCTTGCTGAGCTTGGCGATAAAACCCAGCTGACAACAATGTTGTTTGCGGCCGATAAAGAAACCAGTAAAGTTATGGTATTTCTTGCCGCCAGTGTGGCTTTAATTGCAGCGTCTGCGATAGGCGTATTGGCAGGCGCGTTACTTTCCGAACATATTAATGAAAAATTTCTTCATTACGCTGCAGGGGTAAGCTTCATTGGTATTGGGCTCTGGACGCTATATCACGCATAGGAAAGCAATCTGCATTACTTATAGAATATTCTTACTATCGAATACTCCTTTCGAATATTCCCCATCGGATATAGCGTATCGAATTATCGTCCTTAAAATAATGCAAAACACACCATAAAGCACTATAAATGTGCACGGCATAAGCATTTTTGTTACAATTTCACCCACACAAGATCAACGTTGTTTAATGCCTTTCAGCAGCTTCCCATACTGCTTTTCTCCCTTTCAATGTTATCGCCGCTCATTTTTTCTGATCTCAGAGTTGTTTTATGCCTGGTTTTTTTCAGCGCACTTTGCACTTATGCGCTGCCTACTGTTTTGTTTCCACTATACCTTTATCGGCAGCCACCTTGCCGTTAAATCAAGCCGAAGAAGCCAATCAATCTATTGAGGAGATCTTAGTCTGGGGCGAAAGCCAGCGAGCTGATCGCACAGGTTATATGAGCCCAACCAGTTTACTCACACAAGCCGATATGGGCACGATTAATACCGTTACAACAGAAGATTTAGTGAAATTTGAGCCCAGCTTAGTGATACGCAGGCGCTTTATTGGCGATTCTAACGGTACGCTGGGTATTCGTGGTTCCAATATGTTTCAAACATCACGTTCGATGGTGTTTGCAGACGGCGTGCCATTGCATTACCTCCTGCAATCGCGTTGGAATGGCGCGCCCCGTTGGACGCTAGTATCGGCGAGTGAAATTGCGCAAATTGAAGTGTTATATGGCCCTTTCTCGGCCGAATACAGCGGCAACGCGATGGGCGGCGTTGTGCTCATCGAAACCGCCATTCCACAAAAAGAAACGCTACATGTTGATGGCGCTTATTTTATACAAGACTTTGAAGCCTACGGTTTTGATGACAATGTTGATGGTTTTAAAGGCTTTGCCTCTTATGGCAATAAATGGGGTAATACAAGCTTTTATGCCTCATACAACCACCTTGATAACACCTCACAACCGCAAAGCTTTAGGGATTCAGGTAATGCATCGAGTGATGAAAATTCAACCATGACCACTGTAACAGGTGGCGTCATCGGTAATGACGCCCAAGGCCATTCTAAAATCTGGTATGGCGATACCGGCGTTGTTGACACCACCACAGATAACCTAAAAATGAAAGTGGGTCATGATTTTGGCAGCTGGGAGTCACTGGCCAATATTGCCTATGAAAATCGAACCTCTAGCAATACCGGGCA
>CALIUX010000153.1 GCA_938048505.1 uncultured Pseudomonadales bacterium | reverse complement strand
TGGATGTTGCCAACATTCTGGCTTCGCGATCGGCATTTAAGACATCACCCAGCTGTGTTGGTTCGCCCTGCGACCAGCGACTCGCCACATCATCAACGACTTGGGCAATCTCTAAAAAGCCGATGCGCTCCGCTAAAAACGCATCAACTGCCACCTCGTTTGCAGCATTGATCGCAGCAGGAAGGCTTCCGCCTTGGGCGATTGCATCCATTGCCAGCTTTAGACAAGGAAAACGTTCAACATCAGGCGCTTCAAATTCAAGCTGCGAAAGAGATGTAAAATCTAACCGTTCAACACCCGCTTGTATACGTTTAGGCCAACTCAAACAATTAGCAATGGGCGTGCGCATATCGGGCATGCCCATCTGGCAAATAACAGAGCCATCGATATACTCAACCATTGAATGCACAATACTTTGAGGGTGAACAACCACCTCAATCTGATTCACCGATGCACCAAATAGCCAACAAGCTTCTATGAACTCCAAACCTTTGTTCATCATGGTGGCTGAGTCAACGGAGATCTTTTTGCCCATACTCCAATTAGGGTGTGCAATCGCTTGCGCGGGTGTCACATTCTGGAGCACTTCTTTAGGGCTTGCTCTAAATGGGCCACCCGAACCGGTTAGCAGTAACTTAGCAATACCGGCGTCGCTTAACGTTGAAAAACGCTCAGGCAAGCATTGAAAGATCGCATTATGCTCGCTATCGACTGGCAACAACTGCGCTCCATATTTTTGGACCGCATCCATAAAGAGCCCACCGGCCATAACGAGAGACTCTTTATTGGCAAGCAATACCTTCTTACCTGTTTTCACCGCTGCCATAGTGGGCATCAAACCTGCCGCGCCCACAATAGCAGCAACAACCGTATGCACAGCACTATCAGATGAAACCTGCTCTAAGGCCTCTATACCATACAAAACAGTTGTTGAAAGAGAGTGTGCCTTAAGCGCAGCAGAAACATGGTTGGCTGAAGCGTAGTCCATCACCACTGCGTAGCGAGGTTTAAAGGAAAGGCACTGCTCAATAAGCAGAGAAAGTTGCTTGTTGCCTGTTAACGCAAAAACTTGATACTGATTTGGGTGCCTTGCGATCACATCTAATGTATTAACACCAATAGAGCCGGTCGCCCCTAATACGGTGACATATTCACAAGCCGCCTGCTCCTTTGGTTTATCCCCCTGCATTGTAGATTGGCTCATTAAAGCACCCACCCACTAGCCAATAAGCCTAACGCAAAGACAGGAGCAGCAGCTGTAATACCATCAATCCGGTCTAAAACACCACCATGTCCAGGCAGTATCCAACCTGAATCTTTAATTCCACGGTGCCTTTTCAACATACTTTCTAACAAATCGCCCAATATTGATGCCATTGCAACAGGTAGAGCAATGGCTAAGGCAATATACCAGTGATCCAACAACCATATACCACAGCACGCAGCAATCACAGCAACCAGCAGTAACCCACCGAATGCACCCTCCCAAGATTTACCTGGGCTCACATTTGGGGCAAGTTTACGTGCTCCAAAGGCCTTACCACTAAAATAAGCGCCGGTATCTGCGGCTGCCACAATCAGGAGTAGGCTGAGCACCAATGCCTGCCCTTGCGGGGATTGATGAATTTTTACTACCGCAACAGCAGAAGGGATCAACACCAAAAAGCCTAACAACAGCCGTGCTAAACGACTTTGCCAAAATACTGCACTGGAGGGGTAGCCTTGCACCCAAAGCAATGCAATGGTCCACCAAATAGTTGCACCAATAAAAAATGACTGCCACAAGGCAAATTGTTGCAAAGCCCAAAAACATATAGCCGTTGCAATAACTAATAAGGCGCTATAAGACAATCGCAAAGGAAGAGAACTCAAACCAGCCAAGTTACTCCATTCCCACGCTGCCGCAGCAAACATAGTTAGAACAAGTGCCTGAAAAATAATAGATGGGGCAAAAAATAAAGCGCCAATGAAAACAGCCGTCAAAATAACCGCCGTTATAACACGTGTTTTAAGCACTCAGATCTCCTGATGCAGCATTTACACAGTTTGGAGATTCCACTTGTTCACTCGTCATACCAAAACGGCGCTGGCGCATAGCAAAGTCGTCTGCGGCAGCATTCATTGCCTGCGCATCAAATTCGGGCCAAAGGAGCGAGCTAAAATACAGTTCAGCATAAGCCGCTTGCCATAATAAATAATTACTAATGCGGTACTCTCCGCCAGTACGAATTAACAAATCGAGCTGGGGTAAGCCGGCAGTAGACAAGAAAGGTTCAAACGCTGCTTCATTAATATCTTCAGCAGCCAAAGTGCCTTCCTGTACTTGTTTCGCCAAAGACTGCGCAGCATGAGCAATATCCCAGCGGCCACCATAGTCAGCGGCGATGACCAATGTGCTTTCAGGCCCTTGAGCTATTGACTCAGCTTCTTCGATGGCAGCCTTAAGACGTTTATCAAAACGAGCGCGATTACCAATGACTTTAAGCGTCACGCCATCATCAGCGAGCTTTTTAGCTTCTTTTTTAAGGTAATTATAAAAGAGGCCCATTAAGGCCTCGACTTCTTTAGGTGGGCGCTTCCAGTTTTCGCTACTGAAAGCAAACAGTGTTAATACTTCAATGTCACGCTTACGGCAAGCCGACAAGACATCACGAATGCGTTCCACACCCGTTTTATGCCCAAAAATACCGGATTTACCTTGTCGCTTAGCCCAGCGATTGTTGCCATCCATGATAATGGCAACGTGACGAAGAGAATTCACACCAACAACCTTATTTAGATTTCCATCAAGTCTTTTTCTTTGACGCCTAAAGCCGCATCAACTTCAGCAATATACTTATTCGTGATTTTTTGCACTTCATCTTGCGCACGACGTTCTTCGTCTTCACTAATCTCTTTGTCTTTAACTAAGTCTTTCAGTGAGCCGTTCGCGTCACGGCGAATATTCCGCACAGAAATACGTGCATTTTCGGCCTCTGAACGCGCTTGCTTGATGTAATTTTTGCGCGTTTCTTCTGTCAGCATGGGCATTGGTAAGCGAATTAAGTCGCCCATTGTAGAAGGGTTTAAGCCCAAGTCCGACTTCATGATCGCCTTTTCGATTTCAGGCACTAAGTTCTTTTCCCATGCACTAATCGATAAGGTTCGAGCATCTAAAACACTGATATTGGCCACCTGCGATAAGGGCGTATCAGAGCCGTAATACGACACCATTACACTATCAAGAATACTAGGGTGAGCACGCCCAGTTCGAATCTTATTAAAATTTGTGCCTAGCGCCTCAATGGCGCGCTGCATGCGCTGTTCAGCGTCTTTTTTGATTTCATTTATCATCGTTCAACCTCAGAAAGAGAATAAAATAGTGTGGCGTTCAATCACTGGGATGCGACATCTTCGATGAGAGTACCCTCATCACCACCGACAACAATATTGAGTAAGGCGCCCTGCTTATCCATTTGGAAAACACGCACAGGCATATTGTGTTCTTGGCATAAGCAAATAGCGGTCAAATCCATCACGCCTAGCTTATCAGCCAAGACGGTATCGTAGCTCAAGCGATCATAGCGTGTAGCAGAAGGGTCTTTCACTGGGTCGGCGGTATAAACACCGTCAACCTTGGTTGCCTTGAGGACAAGTTCCGCTTCAACTTCAATCCCTCTCAAGCACGCAGCAGAGTCGGTAGTAAAGAAGGGGTTACCTGTGCCTGCAGAGAAAATGACCACTTCGCCATCTTCAAGCAAACGAATAGCACGCCGACGATCATAGTGCTCTACAACACCACTCATAGGGATCGATGACATAACACTACATGAAATATTGGAGCGCTCCAGTGCATCGCGCATAGCTAATGCATTCATAACCGTCGCCAGCATACCCATATGGTCGCCTGTGACGCGATCTAGGCCCGCTTTACTGAGGGCAGCACCTCTAAATAAATTACCACCGCCAATCACTAGACCAACTTGAACACCAATTCCCACTAACTGGCCAATCTCAAGGGCCATTTTATCGAGTACTTTTGGATCAATGCCAAAACCCTCTGCACCCATTAGCTGCTCGCCACTGAGTTTTAGTAAGATTCGCTTGTATTTACGCTCACGCATAGTTGACATAACCCATCTCCATTAGAAATTTGGCGGCAGTTTAACAGCAAAAAGGCGAGAGGTGTGACTCTCGCCTTTTAAATCGCTTATAAATCAACCTATTGCAAACCTATTAAGACATCATAATGAATCAGTCTGCAATAGTGATGATGTATCGAAACGGAACTCGATTATGACTGGGCTGCAGCCACTTGTGCAGCAACTTCTGCTGCGAAATCCGCTTCTTCAACCTCAATACCTTCACCCACTTCAAAGCGGATAAAGCTAACTACTTCGGCACCAGCTTGCTTAGCCAATGCGCCAACCGTTAATTCAGGGTTTTTAACGAATGGCTGCTCGATCAAGCTACCTTCTTTAAGGAATTTAGCAATACGCCCTTGCACCATTTTCTCAACGATTGCAGCAGGCTTGCCTTCCATATCAGGCTGAGAAGCAATAATGTCCTTCTCTTGATTAACAAGCTCTTCAGGCATTTGATCTGGGCTAACAACAGCAGGGTTAACCGCAGCAATGTGCATTGCAATATCTTTTGCTAATTCTACATCGCCGCCTTTAAGCTCAACCAATACCGCAATACGGTTATTAGAGTGCTTATAAGCTCCTACCACACCCGCATCAGCTGAAAGCGTTGCAACACGACGTAAACCGATATTTTCACCGATTTTCTGTACAAGTGCTTCACGCTCAGCTTCAAGCTCGCCAGCCATAACGGCTGCAGCATCGGCTGCTTTAGAATCAAACGCAGCACCAAGTACTTTATCGGCAAACGCCAGAAAGCCTTCATCGCGCGCAACAAAATCTGTTTCACTATTAAGCTCAATCACTGAACCATAGCTACCATCAGCAGCGATCTGAACAGCAACAACGCCATCAGCAGCAGTACGGCCTGCTTTTTTGGCTGCTTTTAAGCCACTCAGCTTACGCAAGTTTTCAATGGCTAAATCAACATTACCATCAGTTTCTTTTAGTGCTTTTTTGCACTCCATCATGCCAAGGCCTGTGCGCTCACGAAGCTCTTTGACTAAAGAAGCAGAAATCGCCATTTTCATTCTCCTCAAAAGTAAAAATACATTAAAAAAAGGGGGCTATACCCCCTTTAGATGTCATAACTGCGTAATAAGCTAAAAGCTCACTACAATAGAATTACGCTTCGGCTTGCTCTTCTTCTACAAACTCGTCTTTGCCGTTAGAAGATGCACCACCTTCTAAACAAGCATCAGCCATAGCAGCAGTGTACAGCTTGATCGCGCGAATCGCATCGTCGTTACCAGGAATAACAACGTCAACACCAGCAGGGTTTGAGTTAGTATCAACAATACCGATAACTGGGATACCCAGCTTATTGGCTTCTTGAACAGCAATACGCTCATGCTCAACATCGATCACAAATAGCGCATCAGGCAGGCCGCCCATATCCTTGATACCGCCAATAGAACGCTCAAGCTTTTCCATTGTGCGAGTACGCATCAATGCTTCTTTTTTTGTTAATTTCTCAAACGTACCATCTTGGCTTTGCGCTTCAAGATCACGGTAGCGACGGATAGACGCTCGAATTGTTTTGTAGTTTGTCAACATGCCACCTAACCAACGGTGACTAACAAATGGCTGTCCTGCTCGTGATGCTTGCTCTGCAACCGACTTCTGTGCGGCACGCTTAGTGCCAACAAAAAGTACTTTCTTCTTCTGAGCACCCATTTTTCTGACGGTTTCTAACGCGTCATTAAAGGCAGGAACAGTTTGCTCCAAGTTGATAATATGAATTTTGTTACGTGAACCAAAAATATATTGGCCCATCTTAGGGTTCCAATAGCGAGTTTGGTGACCAAAATGAACGCCCGCTTGGAGCATATCGCGCATACTAACTGTAGGCATAGTGTATAGTCCTAATATGTATTGGGTTAAGCCTCCATATATCCCAGTAACCAACCTCATATTTTTTAACAAAAAATGCAAAGCACCCAGGCAACTGTGTCGATATATGTGTGACAATAATGATTAATGGGTAAACTAGCTACCCTTCCAGCAATTGCTGGGCGCGCTTTATATCACAAACACCCTATAGATGAAACTATCCAACGATAAAAGGATAAACGCTATGCCTTTCGCCAAACTGCCACAACATGCAAGGGGTGTCATTTTTGACCACGACGGGACGCTTGTTGAGTCTGAAGTTGTACATTGCCAGTGCTGGGACAATGTATTAAGCGAATACGGTGCATCACTAAACTATCAGCAATACTTAAAACACTACAATGGGCTACCCACACTCGAGACTGCCGAAAGAATCCAGCGTCACTTCCAAATCGCTGCCGCAGCAGAGTCCCTTTATCAAAAGAAAATTCAACACCTAAGGGACCATCTCAACAAAAGCGCATTCCCTCTAATGCCAGGCGTCATTGACACTTTTATAAAGCTGCAGCAGAAAGGGGTGCCCATGGCAATTGCTAGTGGAGCACGGCGCAGCGAAGTCGCTCACTCTGTACGATCACATAAACTACTGCGTTACCTTAAAGCCGTTACAACCAAAGACGAAGTCACCCATAGTAAACCGGCCCCTGACGTATACTTACTCGCTGCCGAGAAAATGGGATTGAAACCCGAAGAGTGCATTGCTGTCGAAGACAGTGATACAGGCGAAGCTTCAGCTCTGAATGCGGGCATGATGTGCATAAGACTGACGCCAACCCCCATGACACCCTGGCAATGTCGCAATATGGATGAAGCTTACAAATTAATGGAACCTTTAATAATTGGGGTCCACCACGAAGAGGTCGAAGCCAATAGCGCATAAAAGGGTGGCTATTAATAACCCACCAAACCATTAAGTAAGGGCTTCCAACACACTAAGAGCTTACAAACCCATAAGAATTCACCCAATAAGCACACCAGCAAGCCCCTCTTGAACACCTAGCAAATCACATGAATTCACCTCTTAAATTGCTTTACCCCCCTAGCGCGCTAAGCATCCGCATAAGAAACGCACTTTCATGGCTTTTTTTTGCACCAATCGCATTCACGCCATTTGCTTTTACATCTTTCACGCTTTCTCTTATTATTTTGGCATTCGGTTACAGCAGCAAAAGCTATAGCGAAACTAACAATACAAATACTCAAAAAGCAGCGAAAGAGACACTTTATGTGGCGGTTGCAAGTAACTTCAGCAAACCCTTCAAAGAATTAAAGGTAGCCTTTGAGCGTGAAGCACCTTATCGCCTTATCACAAGTCATGGCTCAACAGGGCAACTGTACGCTCAAATTGTTCAAGTCGCCCCGTTTGATATTTTCTTATCTGCTGACCGTACTCGCCCAGAGAAGCTTATCCAAAAAGGGCTTGCCGATGATAATGGCAGCCTGCTTTATGCCAGGGGGCGCCTAGCTCTTTACTCACCTCAATATGATGCAGAAAAGCTCCTTAAATCTCGGCCTTTAAACCGCAAAACCAAACTCACTATTGCCAATCCTAAACTTGCACCTTACGGGGCAGCAGCCATGAACTTAATGCAAACATTAGGCTTATGGGATCAATGGAAAAAACAAGTCATTCGCGGGCAAAACATCCACCAAACCTTCCAATTTGTCACGAGCGGCAATGCCCAATTGGGGTTTATTGCTTACTCTCAAGCACCCGAAAAAAAGCCCGACTCAACGCTATGGTTACCACCCATCACTAGTTACCCGCCATTATGGCAACAAGCTGTCATCATCAAACGTAGCAAGCCTCAAGGGCACTCAAGCAATAAAGCGGGGGCAGCTGCACTACTAACCTTCTTACAATCCGATACTGCAAAAAGTATTATTCAACATCACGGCTATCTAATTAATCAAGAACCACACATACTCAAGAAAAAAGCAGAAGAAGGCTTCTAAGCATGCCGACCATTGACTTTACACCTGTTTTTTTATCCTTAAAGCTTGCCAGCTTAACGACTCTTCTCTTAATTCTGATGTGCTTACCACTCGCTTGGCACATCACACACACACGCAAATCCGTTAAAAGTTTCTTAGCTGCTCTTTCAACTCTCCCCCTTGTCTTGCCGCCAACGGTATTGGGCTTTTATTTATTGCTTATACTCGGAGCAAATGGTCCGCTCTATCACTTAAACTTGCCAACACTTGCCTTTACTTTTCCAGGGCTTGTTATTGGCTCAATGGTCTACTCTTTCCCTTTTGCGTTTCAGCCAATCTACAACGCATTTGAGCAAATAGGTAAAGGGCCGCTAGAAGCCGCTGCCGTGTTGGGCGCATCACCTACTGATCGCTTTTTTACTATCGCACTCCCTCTTGCCAAACCAAGTATTTTAACAGCTGCAGCACTGACATTTGCGCACACACTTGGTGAATTTGGAGTCATCCTCATGATTGGCGGAAACATACCCGGAGAAACACAAGTACTGTCTGTAGCCATTTACGAGCATGTTGAAGCGCTTGAATATCAACAAGCATTTATTTTATCGGGTGGGATGATGCTCTTTTCATTTATGCTACTTTTTACCTTACATTATCTACAGCAGTCACAATTAAAGTACAACACCTTGCCACAAAAGACATAACCACGAGAAGTATGGCCATCAATAGCACAGCTTTAAACAATACGACATCAAAAAAAGAGTCATTGCATATTAAACTTGCCGTTAAACGCGACCATTTTGATATGACAACAGAGCTGAATATTGACACAAAAAGTATTACAGCCTTAACTGGGCCATCTGGCTCAGGAAAAAGCACCCTACTACGCTATATCGCAGGTTTAGAACCCACATTAAGCGGCACTTGCTTATTTAATAATACCTTATGGCAAAGTGAGCATGCGCACCTTCCAACGCACAAACGGCAAGTAGGCATTGTTTTTCAAGACACCCAATTGTTTGAACACTTATCCGTCATAGAAAACTTACAGTATGCGGAAAAACGCTCTCGCTCTAATGCTATAGAGCTAAATGAAATCATCGATGCAATGAACATTAGAGCATTGAGCAACCATTACCCAAAAATGCTCTCGGGTGGAGAGAAGCAACGTGTCGCCATAGCGAGAGCCTTAGCAAACAATCCTAAAATTTTATTACTGGATGAGCCTCTCGCTAATCTTGACATCGAAAGCAAACAATCGATATTGCCATACTTAGAATACATTCACGAAGCACTGCAACTTCCCATCATTTACGTTTCTCACACTCCCGACGAAATCGCACGCATTGCAAGTGATGTTATTTTTTTAAAAAAAGGACGAGTCATTTGCCAAGGCCCCACAAATGCTATTTTAACACGCGACGACCTGCCTTTTGCTCATGCAGAAACAGCATGCGCTATACTTCAAGGAACGATAGATCATCATGATGATGAATTTCATTTATCGTCCATTAAAATAAAAACAAGTAATGCTATTTTAGCGCTGCCTAAAATCAATAAGAATTTAGGTGATCACATCACCATCAAGGTATTGGCTAAAGATGTTAGCCTGTGTGTAACGCCTCCCGAAAACACTTCAATCATGAATTGCATACAGGCAACAATAAAAAACTATACCTACATGCAAGACCCCTCAAGATTACTTGTCACATTAGCGCTTAAATCTTCATGCAACACCAACACAGAGCAAATACTGGCACACATTACTAAAAAATCGTGGTCAACATTAAACCTCACAAAAAACCAAGAAGTGTTTGCTCAAATAAAAAGTATTGCAATTGCAATATAGGCGCCCACAAAAAATCACGACTAGCATTTAATATATATTTATTTAAAAAATGAAAATCATTATCATTTTTATGTGCTTAACAAAACACTCATAATCGATTATTTTTTGATGTGAAAAAGAAAAATCCAACAACTCGATAGAGCTTTTACAAAGCAGGCGACGTATACTAGCTGCAAATGAATATTCAAGCAGGGTCAGTCGTAATGCAAACAAATCCTATTATTATAGACACTCTCAATAAAGTTCTGACAACAGAGCTGACATCAATTAACCATTACTTTTTGCATGCGCGCATGTTCAAAAATTGGGGATTTGAAAATCTCAATAAGGCTAGCTACAAAAAGTCTATAAAAGATATGAAGCAAGCTGATGGCCTCATTGAGCGTATTCTTATGCTAGAAGGGCTGCCCAACCTCCAACGCTTAGATCCTCTTCAAATCGGTGAACACTCAGAAGAAATGCTCAATTGTGATGAGAACTTTCAGCATCAAGCCATCAGCCAACTCAAAGAAGCTGTTGCTGTTTGCGAAAAAAATCAAGATTACGTCAGCCGGTCATTATTGAATAATATCCTCAATTACGAAGAAGAGTATTTAGATTGGATCGAAACACAAATAGGCTTAATTAAAGATCTAAGCATACAGCAATACTTACAAACACAATTAACTGAGGCAGGCTAAAAAATGAAAGGTAATGCAACAATAATCGATGCGCTCAACGGTTTACTCGCTTTCGAACTAGCCGCCATGGACCAATACTTTATTCATTCGGAGATGTATGACGACTGGGGATTTTCTAAGCTCCATGAACGTATTGCACACGAGTTTGATGATGAAAAAGGGCATGCAAAACAGTTGATTGCTCGCATTCTTTTCCTAGGCGGCAAACCAGACATGGTCACACGGGACGGCCTAAATATCGGTAATACCGTACCAGAAATGCTGCAGAGTGACCTAGACGTTGAATATGCTGTGGCTAGCGCTCTAAAAAATACCATTGCGCTTTGCGAAACGCAAAAAGACTTTGTCACGCGCGATATGCTTGTAGAACTACTTGATGATACAGAGAGAGATCATGCTTTTTGGCTTGAACAGCAATTAGGGTTAATTAAGCGTATAGGATTAGAAAATTATCTACAATCGCAGATGTGATTGCGATATTAGCAATACGGGTTGCCTACTATTAGGCAACCGCATCTGATAAAAAAGCCAAATATATTTTTCAAACAATCCCAGGCATGACCTGAAAATGCTTACACAATTTAACTCACATCAAAAACCAGATTAAAAAGGATATAGGCCACGTAAAAAGGATGGCCAAAGTAATAAAAGGAGAAATATGGCGGCCAAAGGGTAATCAGCCGACCTTGTTAATAAATTGAGAACATCAAAAAAACATACTTAAAAATATTACACTCCTACTGCAAAAGAAGTAAATTCATCCCCAAAAAAGCAGTTCATTTTGCAATTAAATGTATGTCAAAAACAACCAAAAGAACTATAGATAACATTCCCCTCTGCAAACCCAACCCCAAAAAAAGATAACCAAGTCACATTTCTACAAACCTTTCAGAAGTAAAAGTCTATTCAACATAAAAAAATTAAAATGAATATTTGAGAAAAAAAACCCCAATTTTTAATTAAAAATAATTAAAAACAATTCCACCTTTAACTAATGGTTATAAAAAAATAAAAATTATAGCCCACTCCTATCAGTTACCTTTCAACTCATAAAAAAACAAAAAGTTACAAGAGGTAACAACCAGAAGTATATTATTAGACACATATTCGATGACACTCATAAATTAATTGCAAAAAATGAATGATCCAATATGAGATTTAAGTACTGACTATTTTTTTAAAAATTGAACATAAGGCATTAACTTAATTAATCATCAAATCTTATAACTGATAGGGTATTACTATGAAAAGAATGAAATATATTGCAGGGGCGTCTGCAGCAGCCGGCTTTTGTTTAACAGCATTGGTACTCTATAGCCACGGAAGCGATGAGCATGCTGCATTTAAAAATGACTCAATCGAATCATTAGCCAAAACTCAGCCAGACGAACACTACACGCAGCCTGTCACACCAGAAATAATGGAAGAAATAAAAGAAGCAGGGTTAATATACAAAGAAAAAACCCCTGCCGAAGAGCGTGCTGCACTACACAGATTAGAGGTCAAAACGGCCGCAGCTTATGGAGAAGAGTTTGACTTAGATGCGGCTGAAGCAGCAAAAAGGCTAGAAAGGCAAGTTCCTTTATCAAACGCCATTCAGTCTATCACCAAACGCATTGATGCAAAAAGCTTAGCTGGGTGGGGTGTTGACCATACAGATGGACAAGTAGGTTGGGTTTCTGTTACTGATATTTCAAAAATAACCGAGGAAATCAGCCACATCCTCGCTCAAAACCCTGATATCGAAATTCGCTTAGCCGAATTTTCTTATCAGTCACTAAAAGAAAAGCAAGATCAATTTTCACAGTCACTAGAGCAACCAGATCCTAGCAGCTCACTAGCAGGGTTAAGCGATTTAATTGTCCATACTGATATTGATGTAAGTAACAATCAATTAGTCGTTGCTTTGGATGAGAATGCCGCCGTATTCAAGGATGAAAGCAGCAAAGAGCAAGTCATGCAAAAGGTCAAAGAACACTTTGACTACAACAGTGATATTCCAGTCAACATTATACTCGCACCAAGCGCACGCCCAACAATGCCTCCTCACCCCTATGTAGGCGGCTACTTGTATGTTACATGCACTTCAGGATTTACAACTCGGCACAATAGTGGCGAGTTCGGCTTTATCACTGCTGGTCACTGCAATAATTTAAGTGTAAGCCAAGGCAAAGGAACATTTAGATTTATTATTGAACATTTCTTCGGCTTATTAGATGTTCAGCTTCACGCAGCACACTCAGGCGCTGAAGTATCACCCTACTTTGCTTTTGGACGCGGAAGAAACGATTTTATAAGACAAAGCGGCACAATGAGTAGGCATAGCATGATGGGTTTATGGGTATGTAATCATGGATGGGGCAGCGGATACAGCTGTGGAACGGTCAATAGCTTAAACTTCCGCCCTTCTGGTGGCGGTTACCCAAGAAATCGTAATTTTAGCTTCGTTAGCTATTCCAGCAACCAGTTGCGAGGGTGCGGTGGCGACAGCGGTGGCCCTGTATTTGTAGGCTCAACGGCCTTAGGTATTATTTCAGGTGGTGTATCTAATACCAGCCATAATGATTGCCGCTCCTTTTTAAATGGACCTATTGCAAACACATTCTTTAGCTCCATCAGAGAATCTTTAAATTCAGTCGGGTCTCACCTACTAACACGATAATAAATAAGCGCCTTTGCTCCATTAAATGGATAAAAATGGAGCAAAGAAATCTTCGTCACGGCTAAAGATAAACTAAAAATTATCTCACTAGCAGTTTAAGAATAGAGGAATAAAAATTGAATTATCTCATTATTGGTTTAGCTTTCTTATTGGGCAGTCTTTCAGCAGCAATCGTTCCACTTAATTTTTCAGCAAGCAAATCTGAAGACAATACGAAACATCTCAATTCAGAACGCTTTGAAAATCAATACAACAATAAAGCCAACGTTTTAAAAGAAAAGAAAAGTAACAACACTCCGCTTTTTTCACAAAAGGCAACGCTAAAAGAAACACACAACAATGCAAATAGCGATCAAAGCATTATTGAGAAAAATTCGTCAGAAGAAAATCGCACAGCTTCACGAAAAAATATTTCAAATAGCATAGCACTTTCAAAAATCATGCATAACATCGTAGATACACTAGGAAAAGAGCAAGTAGGGGGTTGGGGAATAGATGACACAAACGGAGAAAGAATACTCTGGATTTCAGTCAAACCAGACAGCGAAATGTCTGACAAAGTTGCAAAATTATTGCAACAAACTCCTAGCATCGAGATACGTTACGATAGCCTATATTCCTTAAATTTTCTTGAAGAAAAAAATTTAGAGCTGCATAACACTCTAAATGCAGTAATGACTGACCATGCAATTCAAAAAACTGATCATGACAATCCGCTCTATAGCATGATAGATATGAACAACAATCAACTTCTGGTAGTTATTGAAAAAAATCACAAGCAAAATGTGCTTATTTCAGATCTAGTAAAAGAACATATTATGAATACAAGTAATGATATACCAATAAAGGTTGTGTCCAAGTAGTAAAGATATATGCTCTGCCCCGCCTTAAAAATAAGGTTTTCAGGGCAGGCTATAAAAACTAAGCTAATAAACGCTGAAAAAACTGTTGTGCCTTAGCATACATTTCAAGTGCCAGTGCAGGATCGTATCGATCGCCTTCATCACGCATAAAGGCATGCTGAGCATTCACTTCTAGCCAACTATAGTCCAGCTCAATTGATTGAAAATGCTGGTAAAGTTTTTGACGACCTTCCGGTGGCACGTGAGGATCTTGCTTCCCAAAAATTAAAGCAACTTCGCATTGAATATCCTGAGCACGCGTAAAGCTGTCATTCCCTTTTTCAGAAGGGAGCGTATTACTATGAATATCCGTTGGATAAAGGCAAAATGCACCCTTAATATTACTATTAAGTGCCGCCCTAAAAGCCAAATGACCACCTATACATACGCCCATTGCGCCAACATTACCATTACAATAAGGCAGCCCTTGAGCATAATCGACCATTGCTTGCGTATCAGTATCATGGGATTCCAAAGGCTTTGCCCATTTATCATTATTGCCTTTTTCTTTACCTTGGTCGTCATACCCTAAGATCGTGCCCATAGGATTCAACTCATGGAATACTTCAGGCACAATCACCACAAATCCTAAACCGGCCAGAATATTTGCCGAGCGTGCAATGGGGGCTGTAATCTGAAAGATTTCAGAGTAAAAAATAATGCAGGGGAATACCCCATCAACAGCAGGCCTAAACACTTGCACTTGCATGTCACCTGAAGGCGTTGCTAAAGTTTCATAGCTATTCTGGGTAATCATATATTTTTTAAACCTACTGCTTTTTAATCACTATTTTTATAGCTGTTTTTATAACTATTTTTATAACTGCTTGCTCTCAGCGCACGGCTAATCTTTTTTAAACGTTGGTTTAGGTTTAAAGAACTCCCGGCTTTTGAGAGCCTTATTACCGAACAGAGACTTAAACATAATACGAACAACCCACTTTGCTGCATACAAAACATGCTGATCACTTAAGTCATCCTGAGCAATCGCCAGCAGATGCTGCCCTAGGAAAGGTGCTCTGCGATGAGTACTAACGTATGAGCAACTATTATTGCCTGAATGGCTTACTTCAACAAAGCCCAAACCAGGCTGAAGCTGATAATAACACTGCTCACGAATAGCTAAGCCGCTCTTTGCATCATTACCAAACTCAACCATTGAACCAGACGCCTTAAGTAGAGCAAGCTCAAAACGACGCAAAATTGGCTCTACTTCTTCAGAGAGGGACAATTTAAAAAGTGTAATTTGATATAACTGAAAGAGCTGGCTTAATGACTCTCCTTTTGCCAGCAAACGCTGAGTAATTTCATTCACATAAAATGCACAATATAAGGCTTTACCTTCTAAATGCGGGTGCTGACTCGCACTCTGCTCGTATTGTGTAATCGTTTTGAGTTCATTTTTACCAAGCCACGAAATATTCATAGGAATAAATGGCAAAAGGGGTGGTTTTTTTTTACCTGGGGCGCGCACAATGCCGCTGACTTGCCCAAAATCTTGTGTGATGAAGTCAGCTAGTATTCGACTATCGCTAATTTTTCGGCCATGCAAAAGGTAAGCAGACTGAAGCTCCGTGCGCACGAGCGAACTAATCCAGTCCTAAACTACGTAACGCACGCGTACTATCTGACCAACCACTTTTGACTTTCACCCAAAGTTTAAGCATCACCTTAGTGTCTAGCATAGCCTCTAGATCTTTGCGTGCATCAGTACCAATTCTCTTCACTCGCTCACCGTTATCACCAATAATGATGCGTTTTTGACCCTCTCTTTCTGTTAAGATCGCAGCAGATATGTGTACGATATGCCCTTCATCAGAGTACTCTTCTATTTCCACTGCCACTTGATAAGGCAATTCTGCACCCAACTGACGAATAATCTTTTCTCTTACCGTCTCAGCAGCAATAAAACGCATACTTTTATCGGTCACCTGATCGCCAGGGAAAATATGCTCGCACGCGGGTAATCTACGCGTAATTTCGCTTTCAAGTATTGAAAGGTTTTGCTCTTTCAGAGCAGAAATTGGGACGATTTCTGCTGCATTGATTTTTTCTGCAATCGTTGCAAACGTTGACATAAGTGATGATTTATCTTGCACTCTATCTACTTTGTTAACGGCCACAATGACTGGACAGCTTGTTTTAGACAAATATTCCAGCACAGCTGAGTCTTCTTCGGTCCAAATATCACGCTCCACAACAAAAACCACCACATCAACATCCATAGTGGCCGATGCTGCCATACGGTTCATATATCTGTTAATGGCTTTGTCTTGGCCTTTATGAATACCGGGTGTATCCACAAAGATCATTTGTACATCACCTTCTGTGCGTATGCCCAACATATTAGTACGCGTCGTTTGGGGCTTACGGGAAGTAATAGCTAATTTTTGCTTAACAAGGTGGTTAAGCAGTGTAGATTTACCGACGTTTGGCCGCCCAACAATAGCAATGAAACCACATTGTGTTTGAGGTGGCTCCGTCATTTCATGCTGCTTAACATTGTTAGAGGAATTATCGGAAGAAGAGTCTGACATGCCAACTACCTTAGCAAATATTGAGTATTTCAAGCATAGCTTTAGCCGCTAACTTTTCAGCTGTTTTGCGATTACCGGCAGCGCCCTGGGTGACATGAGAAGAAATAGAGACTTTGCATGTAACAGTATACGTTTGATCATGTAATTCACCCTCCGTCGCAATCACTTCATAGAGTGGCAAAGGTTTTTTCCGACCTTGCAGCCATTCTTGTAATACAGACTTTGGGTCTTTAGTCGCGTTTTCATTTAAGGTCAGTGACATAAGACGATCATTGAACCAATCAAGAATAAGTACTTTTACTTTCTCCATGGACGCATCAAAATAAATGGCGCCGATAATGGCCTCTACAGCATCTGCTAAAATAGAAGAGCGACGGCAACCACCGCTTTTCATTTCGCCTTCACCAAGATACAAGTATTCGCCTAAATTAAATTCCTTAGATAGCTCTGCCAGCGTATCGCCTTTCACCATGAGTGAACGCAATCGGCTCAACTGCCCCTCAGTCGCTTTGGGGAACTGCAAAAAAAGTGCTTCAGCAATCGTGAGATTAAGAATGGAGTCACCTAAAAACTCCAATCGCTCATAATGGTTTGCAGAAAAACTGCGGTGTGTCAGCGCTACTTTTAATAATGAAACATCCTTGAATTCATAACCTAACTGCGCCTGTAGGCGGATCAACTGCTGTTTATTCACTCGGCTTACAACACTCCGTAGGGTTAGCAGAATCTAAATGGTTAGAAAACGTCAGTACGATATCTGAGTTGCCCCAAAAAGGCTTACGGATTTCATAATCAACTTTAACAATTGTGTTGTCTTTGCGGCGATCCACTTCTAATGCCTCAAGAATTGCTTCGCTTCTCACACCATTTAAATTATAGAATTTACTCAGCTCACTGCTCACTTCGTTTTTACGAATGCGTACTAGGCGGTCAGCATGCTTTTCAGCAATATCTTTTAATGCATTTTTGACAAGGTAATTATCATAATACGCAGGCGCTACAACATAGCCCACTTTAGCAACCACCGTAGCCAACAATAATGCAAAAGCAATAGTCGGTGCGGAATAACCCAATTGTTTTTTAATAGAAGGAACTTTTCTAAGCGATGAGGTATTAAATGACGAACGCGGCATAGTACACTCTCTTGTTATTCTCTACATTTGAAACAGGCTAATTGCATCACCAGTAAGAGAATATAATGCAAATTAGCCTCGTTAATGATTTATGGTTATTGGATAGCACCCGTACGACTAAAGCTTGGCACACTGGTTAACTCAGGCCAATGCATCCAAATGGCAAAAGCACGGCCGACTAGATTTTCTTCAGGCACCATGCCAAAAATACGGCCGTCCTGACTATTATCTCGATTATCACCCATCATCAAGAATTGATCTTCGGGCACAGTCCAGCTCCCATTACGGCTGACCATAGAAGGCTGTGAGCATTTTTGCACATAGTGTGGTTTTTCTCCTAAGTGCTCTTTCACAATTTGATTGTTTCCACTGAAACCACAAGGGGTGCCAAGTATCTCTGCAAACTCTACTAATTCTTCATCAGACAGCGCTTCATATTCAAGCGCTTCACCGTTAACAAATAGCGTGTGATTGCTAATGCGTATTTTATCGCCAGGCACACCAATCAACCGCTTAATGTAGTACTTATCTACATTGGGGGGGAAAAAGACAACAACGTCACCTCTAGCAGGCTCGCCTACATCAAAAAGCTTTTTCTGAAAGACGGGCATACGGACACCGTATGAGTATTTATTCACCAGTATGAAATCCCCAACTTTAAGTGTGGGAATCATAGAACCGGAAGGAATTTGGAATGGCTCAAAAAGAAAGGATCTCAAAAAGAAAACCAAAAACAATACAGGGAAAAAAGATTTTGAATATTCGATCAGAACAGGCTCTTGATCATCAGCATCCCTTTTTTTAGAAAAGATAAAAATATCCAATAGCCAAATCACGCCCGACACCGCTACTGCGATCATCAATATGAGCGGAAAATCAAAATCCATAATACAACCCTATTGTAATAATAACTCAAACGTGTCCCGTTAATTTTTGACGTATTCTTTATGAAATACAACGAATTAACGATATACCTAACTATTCTGCTTGCTGTTTTTTTGTAATAAGAACTGTTTTTAGTAGTAATTATTTTTAGTGGCAACTGCTTTTAGCTATCGACCTTCAATACAGCTAAGAAAGCATCTTGAGGGATTTCAACACGCCCCACTTGTTTCATGCGCTTCTTACCCGCTTTTTGCTTTTCTAACAGTTTTTTCTTACGCGTAATATCACCGCCATAACATTTAGCAGTAACATTTTTACGCAAAGCTTTAACTGTTGTTCTGGCAACAACTTGTCCGCCAATCGCTGCCTGAATCGCCACATCAAACATTTGCCTCGGGATCAGCTCTTTCATTTTATCAGCCAAGGCGCGGCCTTTGTAATGAGATTGATCACGGTGAACAATTAATGCCAATGCATCTACCTTTTCGCCATTAATCAATACATCAAGTCTAACAAGATTTGCTGGTTCAAAACGCTGAAACGCATAATCCAGTGACGCATAACCCCGGCTCACGGACTTCAGGCGATCAAAGAAATCGAGCACAACTTCGTTCATTGGTAGTTCGTAAACCACCTGCACTTGATTTCCAAGGTATTGAATGTCTTTTTGAACACCACGCTTTTCAATACAAAGCGTAATTACTGCACCCAGGTAATCTTGCGGTACAAGAATGTTCGCTTGCACAATAGGCTCACGCATCTCTTCGATAGAGCCTACATCTGGGAGCTTGGATGGGTTATCAACGTGAATAACTTCACTATTTTTACACTCCACTTCAAAAACCACCGTTGGCGCAGTAGTAATTAAATCAAGGTTGTATTCACGCTCCAAACGCTCCTGAATGATTTCCATGTGCAACATACCCAAGAAACCACATCGAAAACCAAACCCTAATGCATCAGAGCTTTCTGGCTCGTAGAAAAGCGAAGCGTCATTAAGAGTCAGCTTTGCTAACGCATCGCGGAAGTTTTCATAATCATCAGAACTAACTGGAAAAAGCCCTGCATAGACTTGAGGCTTTACCTTTTGAAAGCCAGGCAGCGGCTCGACTTCTGAACTGCTGGCATGGGTGATCGTATCACCCACTGGCGCTCCATGAATGTCCTTGATCCCCGCAACAACAAAGCCCACTTCACCGGCATGCAGTACACCCGTTTCATGTCGCTTAGGGTTAAAAACACCAACGCTATCAACAATTTGTGACTTGCCTAAGCTTTTGGAAATGATCTTATCTTTCACTCGCAAGGTGCCTTGCTTCACTCGAACAAGCGATACAACCCCCAAGTAACTATCGAACCATGAATCTATAATCAGCGCCTGTAATGGTGCATCCACATCACCAGTAGGAGGGGGAACAGACTCTACAAGCACCTCAAGAACATCTTGAATGCCCAGACCACTTTTAGCCGAGCAACGTACCGCTTCGGTCGCATCAATACCGATAATGTTTTCGATTTCTTCTGCTACAGCCTCAGGATTCGCTTGCGGCAAATCCATCTTATTCAGAACAGGGATCACCTCAAGGTCTTGCTCAATAGCGGTATAGCAGTTTGCTACCGATTGAGCCTCTACGCCTTGAGCCGCATCAACAACCAACAAAGCGCCCTCACATGCCGCCAATGAACGCGAAACCTCATAAGAGAAGTCAACATGACCTGGGGTATCAATAAAGTTAAGTTGATAAGTTTTATCATCTTTGGCTTTGTAATGTAGGGTGACGCTTTGAGCTTTGATTGTAATGCCGCGTTCTCGCTCAATATCCATTGAGTCAAGAACTTGAGCTGCCATCTCGCGATCGGTTAACCCACCGCAGAACTGAATAAAACGGTCTGCAAGCGTAGATTTACCATGATCAATATGGGCAATAATAGAGAAGTTACGAATATGACTGAGATCTGTCACTGAGATAAAGGCCTAATCAGAAAGGGGCATAAGCAAGCACAACTCTAGGTAAGTATTTTTAACATACTGTTTTCAATAATGTTTTTATAAAATGCACTTTGCAATATGCTCTTTATAACAATACTTTAACCAGACAGATAAGGCTTAGCCTACACGTGATTGCAATGATTTATTATGGGGCTCAGTTTAACGTATTTACAGGCTGCACGCCATGAGCTGGCAGGGAGAACTACCATAGCGGCTACTTGAGCACACATTATGATCCCCAAAAACAAAGAAGTAGTTAAAAGTAGTACTCAAACGTGGTACTAGGAAATAGCGCTAACGCTAAAGAGTAAGCGGCATTTCTCCCTTTTCCAGAACCTTTCTCAGTACAACAGGCTGCAAAAGCTCGCTATTGTGCCAACGCTTTAACAAGCCACGGGAAAAAGCTCCGCCCGCCACTAGCCCCATAATCGCAGCACTGGCGGTTGCCAAGTCTGATTCATCACCCAAAAGCAGCCCGGTGGTAATCACCCCCAACAATAGACCTGCAAGCGGCAAAAGGTAAATCACTAACGACACCTTCACAAAGGCATAGCGGTCAACAGCAATTTCAACCTCTTCACCTTCAGTAAAGTCAATACTTTCAAGGCTTGACGGGATAAGCGCTCTCACCAAAACTGATTCAGAACCTAATCTTGCCAATAAAGAAGTGCCGCAGCCCGATTTTACTCGACAGCTCGCACAGGCACTTCTTCTATCCGCAGCCACCCATAAACTCGCCTGCTCACGCTTTATAACTAAGGCTTGCTCGGTAATAAGTTGCTCAAGCGACATTACAGCACTCCATATGATCAATATGGCCAAGCACAGGGCACACAACAAATAATGGTAAAGGCGATATAAACATATACTGATTCAGCGTTGAGGACGTCGCGCCCAACCAAACTGCTTCAAGCAAGCTTATAAAGTGTAAGGCATAATTATGAAGTGCAAGGTATAAAAAGGCGCGCAATCTTAGCAGAAGCATATCCAGCAACGAAGCCAGCGGGATATCGCTAAGAGTAAAGCTATTTTACGGAATGTAAGCAATAGATGCTGCAACTTTATGAGCAACGGACGGTGGCACCTCTCCTACAACAGAAACCTTGAACGATTCCCCTCCCTTTGCAACCAGCGTCATTGCTGCAACGGTAGCACCTCGCTGCACGACCCCCACTGCACCTGTCATTTGCTCAGCTGGCGCCACAAAAATTGATATGGATGATAAGCCATCCGTGAAACTTAAATACGTCTTGGAGCCATTTTCAGAAGGTTTTTTTTGAGAGGTGCTGGCTAAAGCATAACCATCGGGTAACCATCTCGCCACCCAACCCTGCTCAATAATAGGCTCTTCACAGGGTCGATCTTTAATTAAGAGGCGTTGAGATGCTTGCTCGCTATGTAAAGGCCCTATTGTTGGCGCCAGACTAAGCTCTACAAACTGGAACCGCTCCAATACCTTTCCTCGAATATCATTAACGGTCATCATCAAAGGCAAAGATGAATCACGATCAATACCCAAGGTCATACCATAACGATCCGCTTTTCGAGGCCTAATTTGAATAATATCGGCTAATCTATCAGCGATACGGTTCTGCCCGATTCGCCTAAAAGAATAAAAGCGGTTTAGGCGCACCAAAGGGTCATTTGTACCCACTTCATCAGCGCCATTTGCATTAAGCAGCAAACGCGAGGCAGCATTACGGCAAGTGCCACCAGGCGTTTTACGCAAAAAGTCACGCGACTTGCCACTCAAATGCTTAATACGCTCATGCGTTTCATTTCCAGCGATCATTTTCTTAAAAGAAAGCGTCTCAAGCGGGCCACCAAACTCGTAGGTTAACGTACCCTGATAACTTTGCTTCTCAAGGGCCTCCATCATTCGAGTCAACTGAATAACGGCTGACCCACCACTGTGATTAGATGCAATTTGATTTAGGGGAACGGTACTACCCTGCGCAGCAACAGCAGAGGATACAGAAAAAGCAAAAAGCGAGGCGATGACCTTGGATGTATACGAACTGAATTGAGGTAAAATATTCAATGGGTACTAGACCGCTAGGTTGATTGGAACGCTACAGAAAACCACAGCACCAAACCTACAATCATGAGCAAACCCGCTCAGAGAAGAATAATCAGATTAAAGGCCAGGAGGGCTACGAAGATAAACAAAAATAAAAAATATACTCAACAAAATCACTATCAATACGCCAGAAGTGAAAATGCAATAAGGTAGGTAGCTCAACCAACTAGCCTTATTGCACTTGAATTACACTTCACGCATGAGCGATAAAACCAAATACCACTTACTCAGCAGGCTTGGCCATTTTTGCGCTACGAGCCATTGGCATTAAACCAAACTGGCCATTTTCACTGCTTAGTTCTGCATGCTCCAGAAAAAGCTGTTCAAGCTCTTTTTCAATCACAGCATTACTTAAAAACTGTTGATGCTCTGGTGCTGCGGCTTGCAACTTGGTTTGTGGCTCAGCCAAACTACCGAGGCTCACATTACGTGCAACGGGCGTTGGTAAGTCAAACCCAGAAGGAGCCGAAACAACAGGTTCTTCAGAGGGCGTACTCACAGCCAACTGCCCCGCAGGCTGCAAAGAAGACAGGTCATCTTTTTGTGTAAACTGAACACCTACGACAACAGCCAAAGCAACTGAAGCGGCAATAGCTGACTTAGCAAGCCAATCATGCCAAGACACCACATTTTGCTTACCTACTGATTTTTTGCTCACTGAGCTATTAGCGCTCACAGGTTGACTATCGCTCACTCCTAATACCGCACCCAATACAGGCGCTTCGCTTACCAAGGGCTGCTCATGAGCAATCGCTTCAGAAATTTTCGCGCTAAGATCTATCCCACCGGATGTTTCCTTACGCATCAACGCGCCAGCCAAGTGATAAGTATGCCACTTGCTGTAGAGCACATCGCTTTCAGTATGCACTCCATCAAGAAGCCTGCGACACTCAAAATCACTGGCTTCACCATCGACAATTGCCGAGAGGCTTTCTAGAGTTTGCTCTGAAGGAGCTTGAGAGGAAGTTGCCATAAAGAGTTCTCGTATCAATCTCAAATTAAAATGTGGCTCAATCTATAGCCTAATCAAGTCTTATTTAGCTGGCTCTTACTTGCATTTAGCTTGTATTGAGCCAACTTAAACAGCTACAGATAACGCTTACTAACACAGATCATCTCGATCGCTAAAAGTTCACATAAAATGCTCACTTTTTATTCGTTTATATCGATGCAGAGCGTATTATTAACACTTTACAACTAGCTTTGACCTTTATTGTTAATAATAAAACCTAGCTTAACATCTCACACTAACGTATCAGTGGACCAATATGCTTATCAATTGTTTCGCGTGCACGAAATATCCGTGAGCGAACTGTCCCAATTGGGCAGTCCATCGCTTGAGCAATGTCTTCGTAACTCATCCCTTCCATCTCGCGTAGAGTAATTGCCGTGCGAAGATCATCGGGCAATTTTTCTAGCGCATCATAAATGGCTGCTTCAAGCTGTTCAGTGGCTAACTGGTTTTCAGGTGTTGCATTATCTTGCAAGGCATCAGAACCACCATAGAACTCAGCCTCTTCAGCATCAATGTCTGAAGAGGGAGGACGGCGGCCACGCGACACCAAGTGGTTTTTACTGGTATTCACAGCAATACGATACAGCCACGTATAAAATTGACTGTCACCACGAAAGTTCGCCAATGCACGGTAAGCTTTGATAAACGTCTCTTGCGCAATATCTTGCGCCTCGGCAGAATCTCGTACAAATCGACCAATAATCGCTTGCACTTTGTATTGGTATTTCAAGACGAGCAAGTCATACGCTCTTTTATCACCTTTTTGCACACGGGCAACTAACTCGTCATCCGTTGTTTTACTTTGCTCACTGGCAGGCCCAGAAGACTCGGTCATGCCGACTCCCTAACTCTATTCGATGTGGGTATTTCACTAAATGAAAACCGCTACAGTTTAGATATAGCAGATTCACGTATCCAAAAACTTGATATTTATGTTATTTAAGATGTAATGACCCTAAATAACGCTCAAGGTTCTTCAACAAGAACGCATTACATGTGAAGGCCCCGAGATTAAACTATCGATATTAGACATTTGTTCAACAGCCAAGGCAATCCTTTTCGTGACCACTGACTCTTATACACACGACTCTAACATTCATCATTCTCAGACAAAATCACATCAGTCCGATGTATTAGTGATCGGTAGTGGCGCAGCAGGCTTAAGTTTAGCATTACATATCGCACAGCATGCGACCGTAACCGTACTCAGCAAAGGAGAGCTTAAAGAAGGCTCAACGTGGTATGCGCAGGGCGGAATTGCCGCAGTGCTAGATGATGATGACTCGGTCGAGTCGCATATTAAGGATACACTCGAAGCCGGAGCAGGCCTGTGCAATCCAAAAGCCGTCGAATTTACCGTTAAGCGTAGCAAAGCGGCTATCAACTGGTTGATTGAACTAGGCGTTGCCTTTACCCGCTCAGCAGATGGTGATTATCATTTAACTCGAGAAGGCGGCCACAGCCATCGCCGGATTATTCATAGCGCCGACGCCACAGGTAAGGCTGTGCATGGTGGATTGCTTGAAAATGCGCTGAATCACCCGAACATTCAATTGCAAACACAGCGAGTCGCCCTCGACCTCATTCGTACTCCCGATATGCAGAGCAGCAAGCCTCGCTGCACAGGTGCATACGTCTTAAACCGTGAAACTGATGCCATTGAATGCTACGCAGCCAAAGCAGTTGTACTGGCGTGTGGCGGTGCCAGTAAAGTTTACCTTTACAGCTCTAATCCAGACAGTGCTAGTGGTGATGGTATTGCCATGGCTTGGCGCGCGGGGTGTCGCATTGGCAATATGGAGTTCAACCAGTTTCACCCTACTACCCTTTACCACCCTAAAGCGAAATCATTTTTAATGACTGAAGCGTTACGCGGCGAAGGGGCCTTACTTAAGCGGCCTGATGGCCAACGTTTTATGCCCGACTTTCACCCTAAGGCAGAACTTGCACCAAGGGACGTCGTAGCAAGGGCCATCGACCACGAAATGAAACGCATTGGCTCACCTTATATGCAC
>CALIUX010000152.1 GCA_938048505.1 uncultured Pseudomonadales bacterium | reverse complement strand
AAGAGCGCCTTCACTGGCAAGATACGCTAAAAACTGTTGATACTCTTGATCAAGAACAGTCGTGTCTAATGGGATAGCAAGCTTTTGGCAGCCAGCAATAAGGCGCTCACGGTGTAACGGCCAAAAGGGGCAGCTTCCTTGATAGAACAGTATAGTCTCAAACAAGCCATCGCCGTAGGCAAGCCCACGGTCTTGTAATGGAAACAACGGCTCAGGGGCAGTGCAACCTGTATCAGTATTGTTAGAGCAAGATACCGTTGCATCAGCTAATGCTTCGCTAGTGGTGACCTTGCCAATGATTTGCCCATTGAATAGGCAAATCTGAGGCTGATTGACCCTTGCCAAGGGTGCTAATTAACCTTTGAAAAAACAAGTGTGCCATTGGTGCCGCCAAAACCAAATGAATTACTAATGGCAGCCTGTATATCACACTGCTGCGCTGAGTGCGCAACAAAATTTAGATCACACCCGTCATCGGGGTTATCTAAATTAATGGTTGGAGGCGCCACTTGGTCAGTGATTGCTTTGACGGAAAAAATAGCTTCTATAGCACCCGCAGCGCCAAGAAGATGGCCTGTCATCGATTTGGTTGAGCTCACTGCAAGGTCGTATGCATGCCCACCAAAAACACTTTTAATCGCAGCACACTCGGCTAAATCGCCCGCAGGAGTAGATGTGCCATGCGCATTAACATAGTGCACAGCACTTGGATCAATACCGGCATCATTGATCGCATTACGCATGGATTGCGCAGCCCCTGCGCCGTCTTCGCTAGGTGAAGTCATATGATAAGCATCACTGCTCGTGCCAAAGCCCGATAGCTCAGCATAAATGGTTGCCCCACGTGCCTTGGCGTGTTCATACTCTTCAAGCACAATCACACCCGCTCCATCACCCAATACAAAGCCATCGCGGTCTTTGTCCCATGGGCGACTCGCGCGAGTCGGATCATCATTGCGCTTAGAAAGCGCTCTAGCAGCTGCAAAACCGCCGATACCCACTGGCGTTGTTGCCATTTCAGAGCCCCCGCACACCATTGCATCGGCATAGCCAAACATGATTTCACGTGCGGCAAGACCAATAGCGTGGGTGCCGGTTGTACAAGCCGTAGTCACTGCCAAGTTTGTGCCTTTAAAACCGTATTTAATCGACAGGTTACCTGCAATCATATTCACAATTGAGCCGGGTACAAAGAAGGGCGATACACGACGTGGGCCGCGATCATTAATGGTCAGCGCGGTTTGTTCAATCGACCCTAAACCGCCAATGCCTGAACCAATGACACAGCCAATGCGATCAGCTTGTGTATTGTCTACAGAGAGCTTGGAATCTTCTATGGCTTGAATGCCTGCAGCCATACCATATTGAATAAACGTATCGTTTTTACGCGCTTCTTTTTCAGCCATGTAAGGTGACAGGTCAAAATTCTTGACTGATGCACTAAACTGGGTCGAAAAGCCACTGGTATCAAAGTGCTCAATCGGTGAGGCACCACTGCGCCCGTTAACAACAGCATCCCAAGACGCTGCCACCGTATGTCCCACAGGGCTAACCATGCCCATACCTGTAATCACAACGCGCTTACGATTCACGCTTTCCCCCAATTTAAAAACAATTACCCTGCAACTGACGCAACAGCACTAAAAGCACAATACTCACAGTGCTATGAATAACACACACCGCGACCAGTACACCATAAAGTTAGTGACCTGCAGACAGATGCTGCTAAATGCGTATACACGCAAGTAAACCAGCCAAATAGGCTTTTTGAACCTTAAATATGACGGCCCGTATTCGAGCCGTCAAATGCTACCAATCAAAAACTGCTAGTCAAATACAAAGAAAGCCGCGCTATGACTATAGAACGGCTTTCGCTGAGTAAGGCACTCATAATCAATTGATGCTTTGCCTATATTGAATACATAAATATAGGCATCGCGATCATTAGATTATTGGGTTATGCCAAGTTCTCATTAATGTAGCTGATAGCAAGCTGAACAGTAGTGATCTTCTCAGCTTCTTCATCTGGAATTTCAGTTTCGAACTCTTCTTCTAGAGCCATAACCAATTCAACAGTGTCAAGAGAATCGGCACCTAGGTCTTCAACGAAAGACGCTTCGGTTTTTACTTCTTCTTCCTTAACGCCTAATTGTTCGGCAACGATTTTTTTTACGCGCTCTTCGATGCTGCTCATGTTGTTTATAACTCCTAAAAGTTAGATCAAGTAATGTATATCAAAAATTGATGTCTGCGAGAGTGGAAAAACCTTACAACTTACGCAAACATTATCCCAAAGGATGTTTCAAAATCATGCTGGTGCCATCTTATGGCTGAATGCATTTGGCCTACAAGTCTAAACCGTTTTGTATAGGCTTGGGGCCCAGCTTACAAAGCTGCTGCATCCACCAGTTGGCAAACTAAGGCGCGCATTTTAACGCGATTTTTCAATAATGTAATCTTAAGCACAAAAATTATTCAAAGGTCTTTTTTTTTACCTTTAAAAACAGAAACTTAAGAAAATAGATTATGCTTTGCAGGCAGCCCAAAACGGCTTACTGCATGTACATTCCGCCATTTACCTGCAATGTTTCACCGGTAATATAAGCTGCTTTATCACTGCACAAAAAGGAGACTACTCCCGCAATTTCTTCAGGCTTACCTAAGCGTGATAAAGCAATACCGGCTTCTAATTTTTGACGCTGTTCTTCTGGTAGTGCTTTGGTCATATCGGTATCAATAAAACCCGGTGCAACAGCATTCACGGTAATATTGCGAGAGCCGACTTCTTGAGCTAATGAGCGTGCAAAGCCCGCCACACCGGCTTTAGATGCCGCATAGTTTGTTTGGCCTGCATTCCCCATGCACCCCACAATAGAAGTAATACTGACAATACGCCCCCAGCGAGCCTTCATCATGCCGCGCATACACGCCTTGGTTAAACGGAAGATAGCATTTAGGTTAGTATTGATGACGTCATTCCACTCATCATCGCCCATGCGCATTAATAAATTATCTTTCGTGATACCGGCATTATTAATGAGCAAAGTCACCGCACCATACTTATCGGCAATAGCTTTGATGACACTAGCAATTGAGTCGGAATCCGCTACATTTAGCACCATCCCCTCGCCTTCAAGCCCTGCAGCTTGCAAGCGCTCAGTGATGGCAGCAGCCCCTTTTTCGCTAGTTGCTGTCCCAATAACAATATGACCATCAAGCCCTAATTGATCGGCGATAGCGGCGCCAATACCTCGGCTGGCACCCGTAACGAGCGCTACGCGCTTTGCTTCACTCATCTGTTTCTCCTAAAAATGTCTTGCAAGCTTTTCTTATTTAATAAAATTTTGCTAACGCAGTAGCACTTGCTTAATAGTATTTAATTAGTAGTACTTAAATTAGCAGCACCTAATTAGTAGTACTTAAATTAACAGTATTTACTCTGCAGCAAATGCTGCAACTGTACCTAGCGGTGAGCTGCTTAATGACTTTTGAATGCGCTTATTCAGACCAGACAATACTTTACCTGGACCACACTCATAAAGTGTATCCACACCTTGGTCAACCAGGGCGTTGATCGATGCGACCCAAGGGACTGGCGAGTAGATTTGCTCAATCACTCGCTGCTTAATAACCTCAGGGTCCGATTCTGTTGAAACACCGACATTATGCAAAACTGGCGTCGATGGTGCCTGAAAAGCCACCTCGGCGATGTGTTTGGCTAGGTTATCAGCAGCAGGCTTCATCATAGAGGTATGGAACGGTGCGCTAACAGGTAGCGGCAATGCACGTTTGGCTCCAGCTTCTTTACAATATGCCATGGCCGCTTCCACTGCCGCTACTTCACCGGCAATTACTAACTGACCCGGCGAGTTATAATTCACCGTTTCGACCACGCCTTGCGAAGACGCTTTAGCGCACGCCTCTTCAACCACAGCATCATCAAGGCCGATAATAGCCGCCATCGTACCAACACCCACAGGCACTGCTTTTTGCATGTACTGGCCGCGTAAACGCACTAGCTTAATGGCATCAGCAAAAGCGACAACACCGGCACACACTAACGCAGACCACTCGCCCAAGCTATGGCCAGTGAGGTATGCAGGCTGAGGCTTTCCACTGTTTTGATAAATACGCCACACCGCCACGCTAGCAGCCAACAAAGCAGGTTGCGCATTTTCGGTTAAATTAAGCGTATCTTGCGGGCCATTCTGAACTAAAGCCCATAGGTCAAAGCCCAGCGCATCACTGGCTTCTTGGAAAGTCGCTTCGACCTCATCATAGGATTGAGCCAAGTCCGCTAACATGCCAACGGTCTGAGAGCCTTGACCAGGAAATACAAATGCAAGCGATGCGTGAGTCTCTTGAGAAACGGTTGTCACAGATAAGTACCTTATAAAACTTGAAAAATAGATGAGTGGCGAAGTAGCTTGCTACTGCTGCAGCCACTGAGATAAACGGATATGCGGCTTGCGCTGAGCCTGCTCATAGGTCACCTGCAAGGCAGCTAAAAAGCCAGCACCATTGGCACCACCATGACTTTTGACAGCAACACCATTAAGCCCCAGCAATAATGCACCGTTATAGGCTTCTGGGTTGAGACGCTTGAACCAGCCTCTGGTCACCACGCTAAAAGTGCCTGCAAGCACGCGCCGAAGCCAAGAAGCAGAAAAGTAATAGCGGAAATCAGAAATGAGGTAACGGGCCAGCCCTTCACAGGCCTTAAGCACGACGTTGCCAGAAAAGCCGTCACATACGACGACATTCACTGTTCGGTCAAAAAACGCATGCCCTTCAACAAAACCAACATAGTCAAAGCGCTTATCAGCACGCAGTGTTTCGTTTGCATCATGCAGTATCTGGCTTCCTTTCTGTCCTTCTATACCGACATTAAGCAAACCAACTTTTGCAGGCGAAAGGCCTTCGCCTTCGGCTATCGCAGCACCCATTAAGGCAAACTGATGCAACTGTTCGGCATCGGCAGTCAGATTGGCACCCAAATCCAGAACATAACAACTCCGCCCAGCAATAGGCATCGCTTTACAAATGGCTGGACGTGAAATACCAGGCAGTGATCCTAAGCAATAGCGTGTGATAGCCATTAATGCGCCCGTGTTGCCGGCACTCAAAACCGCATCAGCCTGCCCAGAAGCAACGGCTTCAGCTGCCAAACGCATGGATGATTGCGGTTTATGACGTAGAGCAGAGGAAGGTTTATCACCGGGATCAACCACATCAGACGCATGAACAATCGTCATGCGATCTAGCCAAGCATTAGGCAATTTGCGCGGTATAACTCCCACAGTAAAAAAGGAGCGGCGCGCGGTAGCAGAAACGGTTGCCGAATCAATGCTTGCTCTTAAGATAGCTTCGTCACCAAACAATAAAATATGCACAGATGAATGTGAACATAAAAAATTTATGGCCGCGCAAACGAACGAATGGGGACTTTCGTCCCCACCCATGACATCAACAGCTAGCGTTATTGGCGATGCCAACACGTATAGCGGCGACGATTACTCGTCGTCGTTTGAGCTAAGTACTTTACGGCCGCGGTAAAAACCGTCGGGAGTAATGTGGTGACGTAAGTGCTTCTCACCAGTAGTAGCATCAACAGATAAGTTAGTAGTAGTTAATGCATCATGCGAACGACGCATGCCACGTCTTGAACGGGTTTTACGACTCTTTTGAACAGCCATGGTTGACTCCTGAGCTTATGACTTTGCGCCTCGCGGCGGTTTAGTGTTTAGTTTTACCTTTTAGGGCTTCAAGCGCCTGAAAGGGATTACTTTTTGATTCGTCTAGCGTTTCAACTGGCGCCTCGCCACTGGTCATTAGCGAGCGCTCTATACACTGCTTCTCGTGCAGAGGTGCAGTAGGTAAAGCCAGTAAAACTTCTTCTTCAATCATTGCATAAAGGTCTTCTGCATCTTCACCTGCAATCCATGGATCCAATCGACCCGGTAGTTGCTTGGCTTGATCTTCATCCCAGACAATTGCCCAGTTGACCTCAATACGTGTTTCAAACGGCATCGGCTTGAGACAGCGCTGGCAGATAATCGATAATTCAGATTGAATAAAACCGACAACTGTTCGCCTGCGCTCTTCATCATAGACGAAGCTCAGCTCCACATGCAT
>CALIUX010000151.1 GCA_938048505.1 uncultured Pseudomonadales bacterium | reverse complement strand
AAAAAAGTGAGGCAGATATCTATTAGCTCTACTCTGAGATTGATCCTCAAAGACTTTTTAATTATCCACCTACACCCAAAGCATACACTATGAAAAAAGTAGCCATCTTATATCAAGCAAAATGCCCTCCAATTAAAGATGGCATTCAAAAACCCATGAAACCAGGCGGCTACTCAGATAGTGGAGCCGATATTGCCTATGAGCTACATAAAAACAATATCAATGTAATAACACCCGTAACAGAGCCAAATAGAGACAATGATCTAGACTGGGTATTCCCTGATACGCCTGAGGGTATTGATTTGGCTCTCAGCAAAGGAGCGAATGTCTTCTGGCTCAATACTGTTCTCTATAAACATCATGCAATTGAGAATATCTTTAATTCAGATGTGACATTTGTTGGTCAATTACCTAATCAGGTAGATGTTTACGATGATAAGTTAACGACTAATGCTTTACTCAAAGCGAATGGCATTGCCATCCCTGAATCAATACTCATAGAGAACGATCAAGATTATGAAATCAATCTGGATTTCCCACTTGTTGTAAAGCCTCTTAGAGGAAGGGGTAGCCAAGGTGTTTTTGTGGTGAATGACCGCAACGCATTAGATGACAAACTCTCAATGCTGTTTTCGAGTGAACAATATGGTTCATGTGTGTATGTCGAGAATTATTTAATGGGTCAGGAGATAACAATCACCGTTATGCCTGCTGGAAACTATACAATAAATGACCAGTGGCAATCCTTTTCTAAGCCTTGGTGTCTACCCGCAGTCAAACGTTTTAATCATAAAGATGGTGTGGCGCCCTACAATGGCATTGTAGCTGTCATTCAAAATAGTGCTGTTATCGATGAGCAACAACAGCAATCACCGCATATTCAAGATGTGTACAGGCAATGCGTAAAGTCTGCCGAACTATTACATATCAAAGCACCGATAAGGATTGATTGTCGAGCTGATGCGGCTGGTCGTTATTATTTATTTGATTTGAATTTGAAACCTAATATGACAGGGCCATCTAGGCCGCATAGAGCTGATCAAGATAGTTTGTCCTCTCTCGCCGCACGAGACATTGGCTGGGAATATTTTGACTTGCTGAACAACATGCTTGAGCAACGATGGAAAGCCTAAGATTACCAAGCGAGGAGCAGCTAAATAATTTGATCTGACACAGCTCATGTTTAAAAAATAGCATGCTTAAAAAATAGTTTGCATCAATACTTTTAGGAAATTGTAAACAAGTACTGCCTACAAATATTCATACATTTATCGTTAGGCAGTTAAAAAGAGGTAAACATTATGATTAAAGGCTATGCAGCAACAGAAGCAGGTGGAGCACTAACGGCTTTCGAATATGATCCGGGCCCTTTAGCGGCAAATGATGTCGAAATTAGCGTCGAATCGTGCGGGATCTGCCACAGTGATATCAGCATGCTCGATAATGCTTGGGGGTTTACTGAATACCCGTTTGTTCCAGGCCATGAAGTGGTCGGCACAATTGCAGCGGTGGGCAAAGCTGTAACATCACTGCAAGTGGGTCAACGCGTAGGGCTCGGCTGGCATGCGGGCTACTGCCAAGAGTGTCATACCTGCCACACTGGCGACCATAATTTATGCGCCCAAGCACAGCCTACTTTAGCAGGCCGCCACGGCGGATTTGCCGATAAAGTCAGAGCACAGGCAACAGCGGTAGTTACACTACCAGAAGGCATTAAGCCTGAATCAGCAGGGCCATTATTTTGCGGCGGAATCACCGTTTTTAACCCGCTAGTGCAATTTGATATCAAACCCACCGACAAAGTTGGCGTTATTGGTATTGGGGGCTTGGGGCATATTGCTTTGCAATTTTTAAATGCATGGGGTTGTGACGTCACCGCATTCACCTCTAGTGAAACCAAAAAGCAAGAAGCCCTCAAAATGGGCGCGCATAACACGCTCGACAGCAGTGATAAGCAAGCGCTTGAAGAGGCCTCGGGGCAATTTGATTTCATTATTTCAACGGTCAATGTCAAGCTAGACTGGAATGCGTATATCAATACCCTAGCTCCCAAAGGAAGATTGCACTTTGTTGGCGCAACACTAGAGCCACTCGATATTGGCGTATTCCCACTCATTGGCGGACAACGCTCTATTTCGGGGTCACCGGTTGGCAGCCCCGCAACAATGAAGACAATGCTAGATTTTTCTGCGCAACACGCCATCGAGCCTGTTGTAGAGTACTTCCCCTTTAGCCAAGCGAATGAGGCTATTCAACGGCTGCGCGATGGCAAAGCGCATTACCGCATCGTACTAACGCATAATGCTTAGGTGATTTACGCTAGTTTTACATCATCTCGCTCTTTTCGCATTCGACGAAAATGCCATAAAGCACTATAGTAGCGCCCGTCTTATTAGCACCCTATCAATACACAGAACCCAAGCATGTATCAAAGTATTTTGAGCATGCTTACTGTGTCTTGACGCCTAGTGCTCACTGATACTGTGAAGTGAGTACTTCTACTTTTTTAATGCTTTGATTTATAGGTTTTCTTTTGATTTCTACCGCAAACATCACCATGCAATTTGGCAGCAAGCCGCTTTTTGAAAATATCTCGGTTAAATTTGGCGATGGTAATCGTTACGGGTTGATAGGCGCGAATGGCTGCGGCAAATCCACCTTTATGAAGATACTGGATGGCACGCTGACACCGACAGCAGGAACCGTGAGCATTACACCGAATGAGCGAGTCGGTAAGCTGAGTCAGGATCAGTTTGCTTTTGAGGAATACTCAGTCGTTGACACGGTGATTATGGGCCACGCTGAGCTGTGGAAAATCAAACAAGAACGTGATCGTATCTACTCTTTGCCAGAAATGAGCGAAGAAGACGGTATGCGCGTTGCGGACCTCGAAACACAATTTGCCGAAATGGACGGCTACAGTGCAGAAAGCCGCGCAGGTGAGATATTGCTGGGGGCAGGTATCGACCAAGCATTGCATTTTGGCCCCATGAGCGAGGTCGCGCCAGGCTGGAAACTGCGTGTATTGCTTGCACAAGCGCTTTTTTCAGACCCTGATATTTTGCTATTGGATGAGCCGACCAACAACTTGGATATTCATACTATCCAATGGCTTGAAGAGGTGCTGAACGAACGCAAAAGCACCATGATCATCATCTCTCACGATCGCCACTTCTTGAATTCAGTCTGCACTCACATGGCCGATATCGATTACGGTGACTTGCGCATTTACCCTGGCAATTACGATGACTTCATGACCGCAGCCACACAGGTACAAGAACGACTACAAAGCGAAAACGCAAAGAAGAAAGCGCAAATTGCCGAATTGCAACAGTTTGTTAGCCGCTTCTCAGCCAATGCCTCAAAGGCAAAACAAGCAACGTCTCGCGCAAAACAACTGACTAAAATCAAGTTAGACGATGTCAAACCCTCTAGCCGTGTAAGTCCTTACATACGCTTTAAGCAAGAGAAAAAACTGCATCGCCAAGCGTTAACCTTAGAAAAATTTGGCCATGGCTTTGATAATGAGAAATTGTTTACCCGTGGCAATACGATCTTAGACGCCGGCTCACGCCTAGCGGTGATTGGGGAAAACGGTGCAGGTAAAACGACTTTTTTACGCTGCCTCATCAACGAATTAACGCCAGAAGAAGGTAAAGTAAAGTGGGCTGAAAATGCCAGCTTGGGTTATTGCCCACAAGATAGCACTCAAGATTTTAATGAAGACATCACCCTCTTTGACTGGATGAGCCAATGGCGCAAACCCAATCATGATGATCAAATTGTGCGGGCAACTTTAGGGCGTTTACTCTTTTCAGCCGATGACTTCCAAAAGAAAGTGGCCGTTTGCTCCGGTGGTGAAAAAAACCGCTTACTGTTCGGAAAGTTAATGATGCAAGATACCAATGTGCTCATTATGGATGAACCCACTAACCACTTAGATATGGAATCTATTGAGGCGCTGAACCTTGCATTAGAGCACTATGACGGTACGCTTATTTTTGTCAGCCACGATCGTGAGTTTGTCTCATCACTGGCTACGCGTATTATCGAAATAAAAGATAAAACGCTCAATGACTTTCAGGGCAACTACGATGAATACCTTGCCCACCAAGAAAAAACCAATGCTTAAGATAACAGCTCTTTGAGCATCATAACTGGCTAAG
>CALIUX010000150.1 GCA_938048505.1 uncultured Pseudomonadales bacterium | reverse complement strand
CTAGAAGCTGGCTCAAAACCTGAGCTGATTATTGCCCTTTCAACCCTCGAAAATAGAGATGCCTGCATTGTTTGCAACGGCTACAAAGATCAAGAATTTATCGATTTAGGCTTACACGCCTGTAATATTGGCTACAAGGTATTCTTTGTTGTCGAGACACCTTCGGAACTCCCGCTCATCCTAGAACGCAGCGCTGCACTGGGCATTAAACCCATGATTGGTGTGCGCGTTAAATTGGCCTCGATGGTTGGCGGCCACTGGAATGCCACCAGTGGTGATCGCAGTATTTTTGGCCTCTCTATTGCGCAATTAATCGAGCTGGTCGACACCCTCAAAGAGCACGGCATGCTCGATTGCCTCCAGTTATTGCACTATCACCTAGGCTCACAGATACCTAACATCCGTGATATTCGTACCGGCGTATTAGAAGCCTGCCAAGTGTACATGGACCTCGTGCGCGAAGGTGCCGCGATGGGCTATTTAGATTTAGGCGGCGGACTTGCCGTTGACTATGATGGCTCAAAGTCGAACTATGTACACTCACGCAATTATTCATTAGATGAGTATTGCGCAGACATTGTCGATGTCATTATCAGTACACTCGACCCATTTAACATTAGCCACCCGACCATTATTACTGAATCCGGCAGAGCCACTGTCGCATATTCGTCACTCTTGGTTTTTAATGTCTTAGATGTAGCCGACTATGAACCGGGCACGATTCCAGACGATATACCCGCTAGCGAAAACACCATGATTCATAATCTGGTCGAATTAATTGACTCAGTGAATCAGCGCAACATTCAAGAATGCTACAACGATGCGGTATTTTATCGTGATGAATTGCGGGAGCTTTTTAAGCGTGGCCAAATTAGCTTACGATCACGTTCGCTCGCTGAAAATTTATTTTTATCGATCATGCAACGCATACTGGTTATTGCAAACGATATGCCCCGTGGTTTTGATGAGGCTGAAAAACTAAAAGAGCAGTTGTCTGATATCTACTATTGCAACTTTAGCCTTTTCCAGTCACTGCCCGATATGTGGGCAATTAATCAGGTCTTCCCTGTTATGCCCCTACACCGGCATAACGAAAAACCCTCAAGACAGGCAATTATTGCCGATATCACTTGTGACTGTGACGGTAAGATCGATCGTTTTGCTGATGTAAGGGGAACACGTAAAACACTGTCATTGCACGCAATGAATGAAGGTGAAGAATATTATATTGGCGCTTTTTTGGTTGGCGCATACCAAGAAACACTTGGCGACCTGCATAATTTATTTGGCGATACAAATGTTGTGAGCATACGTTTTAATGACGACGGCTCTTATGGCTTTGCGCATGAAATTGAAGGCGATAGCATTTCTGATGTACTCAGCTATGTAGAGTACACCCCAAAAAACATGCAGAACCGCTTTCGAAAAAATGCCGAACTGGCTGTGAGCGAAGGCAAGATTTCAGCCTCTGAGCGGTTAAAAATCATGACAGCCTTTACGGACAGCATGAATGGTTACACCTATTATGAAAAATAATAGGTTATGAAAAACAACAGCTGCTGGAAAGTAAGAGTTTGTGAAAAACAAACAGCATAATTTATTTTTCACAAACTAACTAAATATCAATACAAACAATGGCGCAACCCACAATAGGGCATGCGCCATTAATAAAAATCCATTAAAGAGACTTGGGTTTATTTATGAGCAAAGTATTAATTATTGGCGCAGGAGGCGTAGGCGGTGTTGTTACACACAAATGCGCACAACTCGAAAACGTTTTTACCGAAATTGTCCTAGCCAGCCGCACAGAATCTCGCTGCAAAAACATTGCAGCGCAACTTAAGCGCCCTATTAAAACGGCGCAAATTGATGCAGATGATGTTCCCGCATTAACGGCTCTATTAAAGGCCGAAAATCCGAGCTTAGTAATTAATGTTGCCCTACCCTATCAAGATTTGCATATTATGGATGCCTGTTTAAATGCGGGCATTCATTATCTCGATACCGCAAATTATGAGCCACCTGAAGAAGCCAAATTTGAATACAGCTGGCAGTGGGCTTACCAAGAAAAATTTAAAAATGCTGGCCTCATGGCATTATTGGGCAGCGGTTTTGACCCAGGCGTCACCAACGTCTATACCGCTTATCTCAAAAAGCATTATTTTGATGAGATTCACGAGCTCGACATTATTGACTGTAATGCAGGCGACCATGGGCAGGCATTTGCCACCAACTTTAACCCAGAAATTAACATACGCGAAGTCACGGCAAATGGGCGCTACTGGGAAAACGGAAAATGGGTTGAGACCGCTCCGCTTTCGGTTAAAGACACCTATGATTTCCCCGAAGGAATTGGCCCGCGCAACATGTACCTGATGTATCACGAAGAGCTTGAATCTTTGACCAAGCACTTCCCCGATATTAAGCGTGCACGATTCTGGATGACATTTGGCGACGCCTACCTTAAACATTTAGAGGTCTTGCAGAATGTCGGCATGACAGGCATTGAACCAGTTGACTACAATGGAACTAAAATTATCCCATTGCAGTTCTTAAAAGCTGTTTTACCTGACCCTTCAAGCTTAGGCCCCCTTACAAAAGGGCGCACATGCATTGGCTGTGTTGCCAAAGGCATAAAAGACGGCAAAGAGCGCATTATGTACATTTATAACATCTGCGATCATGAAGCCTGTTACGAAGAAGTACAGTCGCAGGCCATTTCTTATACGACCGGTGTACCCGCTATGATTGGGGCGAAAATGATGCTGGAAGGCAAATGGATGAAGCCTGGCGTGTGGAATATGGAGCAGTTTGACCCCGACCCTTTTATGGCATACCTCAATGATAATGGGCTACCTTGGACGGTTGTTGAACTGAATGAAACAGGTTTGGCGAGCTAGCCAAACCTATTTATCCTTGATCTCTATCTTCCGCCAATTAACCTGCGAATAAGCCATTCTGCCCAATAATAATCAACCCAAATAGACTTCTTAACGTGAGCCATACCTTAGAAAATTTTGATCTTTATAGTGTACCCAGCCCTTGCTATGTCATAGATGAAGCAAAGCTTGAGCAGAACCTTAAAACATTACAGCATGTTCAGCAGCGTAGCGGCGCCAAGGTTTTGCTTGCACTTAAAGCTTTTTCTTTTTTTGAGAGTGCGCCACTGATTATGCGCTATTTGCAAGGCACCTGTGCCAGCGGGCTATATGAAGCAAAACTTGGGCGCGAAGAATACGGCGGTGAGGTGCATACCTATGCCGCCGCTTACCGAGAAGACGAAATAGAAGCGGTCTTAAAGCTCTCTGATCATGTTGTATTTAATTCCTTTAGCCAGTGGAATCGACACAAAACAAAAGCGCTAAATGCACAAAAAGAACGCCCTTCATTACGCTTTGGCTTACGAATTAACCCCGAACATTCAGAAGGTGCAACA
>CALIUX010000149.1 GCA_938048505.1 uncultured Pseudomonadales bacterium | reverse complement strand
CTCTAAAGTTGATTCAGCGATTACCCAAGCTGTTATCAATTTAAGCCAAGATCTGGGTATTGATTTAATTGCCGAAGGGGTAGAAGACGAAAAAACACTCAATCTACTCAAAAGTATGGGCTGCAACTTAATCCAAGGCTATTACTACTCTAAACCACTTAGCATCGAAAACTTCAAAGGGTATTGCACCAAAAGAGCCTCACGCTCACAACTTAGTTACTGCTAGTTACTGGCTACTAACTAGTTGCTGTGTATCACTGAATGCGAACTACTGACTATTAGCAGCTTTAGCTCTTGAAATAGGAATCGCTACAGTAGCTTACACCCAAGTCGTTCAAACCTAAGCACCTCACAACCTACACAAGCAATCTAAAGCAAGCCAATACTTCGCCAGTCTAACCAGTCATTACATTTCACTGCAATAAAAGCTTGTCGTTAACGAATAATGATAAATAATCAGGTGAAAGCTGATAAGCTTATTACCTCATTATATTGATAAGCATTATTAGATATGCCCACTACTGACAGCCTAACGATTAACGAGCGCTTGACCATTCCTATGCGTTGCATTAAATGGCATGCTATTCGCTCCCAAGGAGCTGGCGGGCAAAATGTCAACAAGGTCTCTAGCGCCGTCTGCGTTCAGCTTGATATTCATACAACACCCATGCCCCAAGCCGTACGCAATAAGTTACTGGCTCGCAATGACTTTCGGATTACAGCTCAAGGCCTCATCATTATTAAAGCGCAAGAACATCGCAGCCAGCTACTTAACAAAGAAGAAGCGTTTAGCCGGCTTACCGAGCTGCTTAATGAAGCTTGTCATATCCCAAAGAAGCGCATTAAAACAAAACCCACGCGCGGTAGTGTTGAAAGGCGCATCAAACAAAAAAGCCAGCGCGGCCTTGTTAAAAAACTGAGAAACAAATCCTCATTCAATGAGTAAAAATTAGGTCGCAAGTACACAAAATGATGATGACACATTTTTTACAACGTATCGAAGCTATCGGTAATCGCCTACCTCACCCTACGGCAATATTTGCGATACTTTGCGTGGGTATTGCCATTATCTCTGCGATCAGCTATTTATTTGGCCTGCATGCCGTTTCACCCGTCAACGGGGACGTGATTTATGCAAAGAACATCCTAAGCATAGAGGGGTTAAATCATCTCCTCACATCCCTGGTGAAGAACTTTGTCACATTTGCCCCCGTAGGCACCGTATTGGTTGCCACACTAGGCTTAGGGATTGCCGATCACTCTGGCCTGCTCTCTACCTCATTACAAGCACTGGTTAAAAGAACACCCTCCTCTTTACTGGTCACTAGCATCGTCTTTTGCGGTGTATTATCCAGCTTGGCAGCAGATGCCGGATATGTTGTACTCATCCCCCTCGCAGGATTGATTTTTTTACGTGCAGGAAAACACCCTATTGCGGGTATTGCAGCCGCGTTTGCAGGCGTATCAGGCGGTTATAGCGCAAATATTGTAGTCGGGCCGCTGGATGCAATTTTAGCGGGTATTAGTCAAGAGAGCGCACAACTAATCGACTCACAATATTCGGTCGCTATAACCAGCAATTATTATTTCTTATTGGCTTCAACCGCATTGATTACCATAGTGGCCAGCCTTGTTTGCTTGTTTGTCACACAAAATCAAACACAAAATATTCCCTTTGATGCACCCAGTGCTGACCACACACAAACAGATTTGGCATCTAATCAGCACGATAAAGATAAAAAAGGGTTAAAGGCTGCACTTGCCGTAACACTTGCCCTCGTTGTGATTATTCTCGCAGGCTTTGTACCAGAAAGTGGCTTCTTGCGTAGTAGCGAGGGAGGCATTATTGAATCGCCATTTATGCGTGGTATTGTTGTTGTAGTCGCCTTTTGGGCAGGCCTAGCAGGTTTGGCGTTTGGGTTGGCGTCTGGTCGCTACCAGCGTGCACAAGATGCAATAACCGGCATGGAACGGCACATTGCCACATTATCTGGCTACCTCGTACTCATGTTCTTTGCTGCACAATTTATCGCGTTATTCAGCTGGAGTGAGCTCGGTATTATTATCGCTATTGCCGGTGCAACATTGCTCAAAGCAATCCAATTACCCCTGCCGATTTTGTTAATTACCTTTGTCTTCTTAGCCGCTTTCATTAATTTACTAATAGGAAGTGCTTCCGCCAAATGGGCTCTGCTCGCACCCATCTTTGTGCCTATGCTGCTACTTCTAGGGATAACGCCTGAAGCAACACAGATGGCATTTAGAATAGGAGACAGTACAACCAACATCATCACACCACTTATGCCTTACTTTGGCGTGGTGATCGCATTCATGCAACACTACAACCAGAAACTAGGCGCCGGCACGATCATTGCTGTTATGCTGCCCTACTCTATTGCCTTATTCGTTAGCTGGCTTTTACTGCTTTTGCTGTGGGTATTACTCGATTTGCCCTTGGGTCCTGGAGCATCCGCTTTTATTCAAAATTAGCTCTCTAGCTCAAATAAGAATAATGCGACTTGCCATCACTAGCGGTAGTTAAGAAGTCCTTTCTCATGAAAATCCCGCAGGGAAAGACCAAATGATCCGTCTGGGTGCACACGTTTCACTAAATATTCTTTGCTTAGCTCATCTGTTTGAGTCATTGCAAGGTTATAGGTCTGAGGCTTAGGGTATGGAGTTTTGTCGGCATCTAAAACAACTGACACAATGGGAAGGTGGCGGTAGTTTTGGCTGTTTTCTATCACAACACCAATATCACCCGAGCATAGTTCAACAATGCTGCCTGGTGGGTACAAACCCACTGTTTCTAAAAACGCTATAGCTAAACGTTCGTCAAACTGCTTGCCACGCTCTTCATAAATGATTTTCAGTGCTTCGGTCGAAGTCTTAGCGGCCTGATAGCAACGGTCAGCCGTCATGGCATCGTATGCATCGACTATGCAGATAATGCGTGAAAAAAGAGAAATTTTATCGGCTGTCAGTTTGCGCGGGTAACCTTGCCCATCAATTCTTTCATGGTGGCTGTATGCCACATCAACGGCACCAGTATAAATATTACCAGCACTCAAAAGCAGGTTTCTACCGTGAACGGTATGGGCCATCATCATGCGCATTTCTTTTGGCAACAGCTTGCCAGGCTTGTTGAGTACATCGTCTGGCACTCTCATTTTACCCACATCATGCAACAGGCCACACAAACCAATATGCTGCAAATCTTGCTCACTCATTCCTAAATGCCGCCCAAAGGCAACCGCAAGGATACATACATTTAAAGAGTGGTCGGCAGTGTATTCACTTTCTTTTCTGAGTCGAGTCATCCACATTAATGCATCTGGATGACGCATGACCGACTGGACACACTCATTCACCGTCGCTTCTGCGGCTTGAGTGTTAATTACTTCACCCAATCGCACATCATCAAGCAAGCTTTTTGTGAGTGTGCGAGCCTGACCAAATGCTTTGGCGCTGCGTTTGTGTTCTTGAAAGATATCGCTTTTGCGGGGGTATTTTTTGACAGGAGCGCTATGAGTATCAGTAGGCTTATTACGCCCATCTAAATGTATTCCAGGCGCTTTACGAGATGCGTCTATCCAAACTTTCTTACAGTATTGGCAAACCGTCTCGATATCTTCTTGAGACTCAAGGTAAAAGCCTTGTATCAAAAAAGGCGTATCAAGCCATTCCCGATCAAGCTTCGCTACGTACATCCCCACTCGCAGCTCGGAGACGCGTACTTCGATCATATTATTTAATGACATAACATCTAAACCAAAGCAACAAAACCATACCTATCATAATACAAAGAGCCATATTCATTAGAATAGTCCATATATATGAAAGCCAATCGAGATAATCCTAAGGGGAAAGTGTTTGGCGCAAGAGAAATTAATACAAAAAACATTACAGTGCGATACTCTTTATTACACCTGATTGAGAGCATCAACAAGCGATGCACTCACATAGTCGAGATTTTCTTGATTTAAACCGGCGATACTCGCCCTTGACGAGTCCAGCATGTAAATGCCGCGATGTTTGGCCAGCCACGCCACTTGCTCGGCAGAAATACCTAAATAAGAAAACATTCCCTTCTGCTGCGAAACAAACTCAAATTCATGATGACCTCGGCTTGCCATATTCCGACTTAACGCTTGCCTTAGGGTCGTAATGCGTATGCGCATTTGATCGAGCTCGGTCAGCCAAGACGACCTCAGCGACTCTGAGCTTAAAATTTCGGCGACTAACGATGCTCCACGATCAGGCGGCATAGAATAGATGCCACGAGCAATGTTTAGAGCATGTGTGTACATCGCCTTAGCCTGACTTGCACTGTGGCCAATAAAACAAGCCATGCCTACCCTTTCACGGTAAAGCCCAAAGTTCTTAGAGCAAGAAGTCGCCAGCACCATTTCGGGAACATGCGCAGCCATATAACGTAAGCCTTCTGCATCTGCATCCAAACCCTCGCCAAACCCTTGATACGCCATATCAACAAAAGGAATGAAGCCTTGTTTAAGAGCGGCTTCCGTTAACCATTGCCACTGCTCAAAAGTTAGATCAACACCTGAAGGGTTATGGCAGCATGCATGCAGTAGCACCATGTCACCTCTTGGAATTCGAGAGATAGACTCTTGCATAGACTCCCAAGATAAGGAGCGCTTATCAGACGCAAGATAATCATATTCCTTTAGCGAAAGGCCAGCATGGCTCAATAAAGGGAGATGGTTACCCCAAGTCGGTCGACTCACCCAAACCGTTGTATCAGGCGAAGCCGCTTTGACCACTTCTGCAATAATACGCAGCGCACCGCAACCACCAGGTGTCTGTACACAGCTCAATCGTTCAGCCAACTGCGCTTTAGTCTCGCCAAATGCAACTTCACTGAGCAATTCAGCAAACTGCGTATTACCTTGAGGCGCAACATAAGCCAGTGTTTTTTGCTTGAGTGACAGCAGCTCACTTGCCTGCTTTACTGCTGCCATAATAGGCGTTGCCCCTTCGCTATCTTTGTAGATACCAACACCCAAATCAACCTTATGAGGGTTGGTATCAGTTTTATAAGCTTGCATCAGACCGAGTATTGGGTCTGAAGGAAGGACGTTTAGCGTATCAAACATAAAGCAAAGAAACCTTAAAAATACTTTTTTATCAATGACTTGAACTAAATCAGCCTATCACCAAATCAACCAAAAAAAAAGTTAACCTAAAGGATTAAACCGCAGTTATAAGACGCACTATAGGGTTTGTGCGCAGCCATTGGTCCCGTTACTAGCGTCCATACAATAGGTCAAATAATGAGGTTCAAAAAAAAGCCCCCATTACGATTGCAATGAGGGCTTTGATATAGAATGCCAGTTACTGGCTAAAGCTAATAAGGCAAGAAATTGAAGGTATGCCTGAGAGTAGTGCGCTGAACATCCTCAGGACCAAAATTGATCGACCTCAAGCGGGCTTTCAGTTTGCGCTCTAGCTTTTTATCACCTAAATCACTAGAAACAATCTTAACCGATGATACACGCCCATTCGGCTCAATCACCAACTCAAAGACGACCTTACCTTCTAAGGTAGGGTCTTCATCAAGAGCGCGTTGATATAAACCAAAAATACTCGCTTTATTAGCGTCAATCGATTGATTCATAGCCACTTTGCTACGCGACGCCTTTACCCCTGCTGCTTGCGCTTGAGACTCACGTGCTCGCTCAGCTTGTGCAACCTTACTCACATTCTCAAGCTTGCTGGTTACAGCGGTCGTTTCACGGCCAGAAAGTGCCACGCCACCGGTATCTGTACTTAATGCTGCAGTATTGACACCACCACTCAAGGCCTGTGCGCCACTCGAGACTAGGCTTCGATCGACCGCCGCAGCTTTACCCTGTGCCCTTGTAACCTGCTGCGTTCTCACATCACTTACATCCAATGCATCGCGCATTGCACTCAAGTCATCTGCAAAAGTTTGCTGCACGATTTGCTGGGCGCGCTCTTTTGCTTGCTGCAACTTCACAGGGTCCGGTGCCTTTTTAGGAGGCTTAGGTTCAGGCTTGGGCTTAGGTTCTGGTTTTGGCTCAGGCTTGGGTTCAGGTTTTGGCTCAGGCTTGGGCTTATCTTTTGGTTTTTCTTCTTTAGGTGGTTCTTTTTTCTTTGGCTTAGGTTTAGGAGGCGGGGGCTTGGGAAGTTCTTTTTTCTCAAGTACAACCCGCGCAAGCTGTGGTGGCAACTTGGCTCGCTCTTCACGTGTTTTCTCAGGTAAATTAATCTGAGCAATCACATAACCAATAATCAAAAACGGAATCAGAAAACTAAAAAATATTTTCCAATAGCGTTTATTGTCTTCTATACCACTCGACCAAGGTAACGCAAGATTAGGTGCAAGAATGAGTTTGTTATGATTCATTGCACCCCCTCTTCTGCTGTATTAGCAATTTTGCTCACAGCGAGGGAAATATTGCGGTAGTCAGCCTCAGCACAGGTTGTCATGATGCGCTTAATTAGCGTATACGGAATCGTATTATCACCCATAATGGTGACATCACGCCCTTTTTTGGCCTCAAGCTCATTTGCAAATGGTTTTCTGGATGCAAGGTACTCCAACTCTTTTTTGAGCGGTGCAATTTCATCATCTTCACCGCTCAACGCTTGATCTACCGATACGACAGAACGACCTGAGATAATAATATTCTCAGCACTGACCATAACAACCAACATGTTGTCGGGCTTTTGATCAGCAATCGATTCTGGCAATTTGATTGCTTTATTGTTTTGTAAAACTTCTACATCAGAAGAATTAACCAACAAGAAAAAAACCAAAATAGTAAAAATATCCATCAAGGATACAAGATTAAGCTTGGGTTGTGAGTTGTGGCGACGGTGTAACCTTGCCATACGCTTAGCGCGGAGAGATTGTTTCATTGTGTTGCTCCCTCCCCTGCTTGTGCTGCGGGCTCGGCTTCAGATCCGTCGACACCAAGGGCACTACCGGCTTCACTACCCTCTAAAGGCTGAGGTGCATCACCCAAAGAAATTTCGGGGAAAAGTTCGGCATTAACAACCGATGCAGCAACAACCGCTTTATAAGATCGAACCGTATCCATAGTGGTAACAATGGTTTGGTAATCTGTATCAGGCTGAGACAAAATAAAAATATCACGCTTTTCTTTATCTTTATCGGCAAGCTGTCGCTTCACTTCTTGCAACACATCGGACAATAACTTGAAGTCATACTCACCGTCACGCTTTGCCAGCGTTTTCAATGGTGCTCCAGCAGGATAATTAACCACGATTTTGTCATCGTGAATGACCACCTCGAGCGCATCGTTTTTTTCCGGGTTTTCATCAGCACTATTTGGTGCTAAATCCGGTAATTTAAGATCCAGTACGGTGATATGGGAAAACACCATGCTCATCAACAATACGGGCACAAGGATGATCATCAGATTCATGAAAGAGGTGATATCAAGATCTGCCTCTTCCGTCTGACGTCTTCTGATTCTCATGTGAAATATGGCCTAATAATTATGCTGAAGGGCTCTTTGTCTGTCCTTGAGGCTTAGCACCACCGGCAGACAACGAAGACATCGATAAGATGTTAAGGCACTTCACACCGGCCATTTCGAGGCTATCAATAATTTCATTGGTTTTATTTTGAATAGCCGTATGCAATAACAACAATGGAATAGCAGCCATCAAACCAAATGCTGTAGTGTTCATCGCAACGGAAATACTTTGTGATAATAGCGTCGCTTTTTCTGAAGGGTCAGCTTCTGCTACTGCAGTAAAGGCCGCAATTAAGCCCATAATGGTACCCAATAGACCCAGTAGCGTGGCAATATTGGCCAAAGTTGCAATGTAAGGAGTGCGTTTTTCTAAACGTGGAACCGCTTCCATCACGCCCTCTTCCATTGCGTACTCGATTTCTTCTCGACGCGGAGTTTGTTGCATGCGAGCAAGGCCAGCAGCAATAATTCGACCAACAGGAGCTTGTGAGCTGCGTGCAACTTCAACAACACCGTTAAAATCCTTTTTCTTCAATAGCGGTAACATGCGATCAAACGCTCTACGATTTGATCCTCTGGCTACTGTTAAAAAAATGAAGCGTTCTAGCGCCACCGCAAGACCTATAACCAAAACCAAGCCAATTGGGTACATAAAAGGCCCACCGTTTTGAAAAAAGCCAATCGCAGTATCTAACATTTTTATTTCTCCGCAATGCGTTGTATAAGTAACACGTTTTAAGTTGATTTAAATGAGGATTAATGACTTAACATCATTCGTTTTTATTAATTATTATTGGTCTGCAGGTGCTTGCTGACCTGCCGATTCCATTTGAACAAGAAATTCGACTTGCCGTTCATGCTCTGATCGTTCGACATGTTCAAACACATCTCCCAAGCGAGAACGTGAATTGAAAGAGACATTGACTGAATCTTCGGCTGCTGCCTGGCGCCAAGGCACGATATACGTGACACTTGGGTGCTCTTGATTACCTTTAACCGTTGTACTTAGCGTTACAACATTGCCTTGAGTAGGCTGTTCAGTTTGGGCTTGTACACTCGAAAAAACAGCACTTGAGCCAATAGTTATCCAACATAGCGTAGATAAGAACTTCATGGTTCGCCCTCCTCCGAAGATGACTGGGTACCTTCAGCTGCTGACGAGCCTGATTCTGGCGCGTCATTTTGTTCGACTTGCTGCGGTTCAGCCTTCGGTTTAGGTGCTGCAGGTTTTTCTTTTGCTGCCTTGGCTTGGCGCCGCTTAATATCGATGATCCAACCCCTGAGCTTTTTATCGGGGTTGCCATTAATCTTGGCGCTCATTTCAAAATGCTTGAGTGCATCATCCAAGCGCCCCATATACATATCGTACAAAACGCCTAAATTTCGATGGCTTGTTTCATTATGAGGCCAGGCTATGAGGGCCTTTTGATAAAGCGCTTCTGCTTGAGTGAATTCACCCTGCTCTCTAGCAAGTACTGCGTAGGTATTATAGGCATCGCCATTAAGCGCATTAAGCTGAATAGCTTGCTCAAACGCCTCCTTTGCACCATCAATTTGATCCTGACGCCAGCGGCATAATCCAATGTTAACCCATGGCCCCGAAAGCGTCGGTGCAGATTGTGCAATCGCCATAAGCTGACGCTCTGCTTGAGGCCAATCCTGTTGTTGCATAACAAGCAAGGCATCGTCAAAGGCTTGCTTGATACTGACATCGACTGCAGTAGCTTGCTGAAGGTAAGGGTCTGGGGAAGGTGTAAAAGACTCATCTTGTAAGGCAGCTGTCAATTCAGCATCCAGTTCACGCGTATTATCGTCTTCCTCAACACTTTTTCTTGGTGAGGTTGTACAGCCACTCAAAACCAGTGCAAAAAAGAGAAGGAATAAACCGCCATAACGAAAATTAATGCACACCACGACTCACCTCAACAACCACTTCTTCTTTGCCATATCGAGCAGGGAGGAGTTTGGCAAGTGCTGTAAAACTTGCTTTCACCCATTGATCATAAAACCCATCCCACGAACGCTCGGCATTAATGGTGAGCATTTCAACAGCCTTACCCTTGAAGGGATCAGCCTGCTCTTCTAACATGATTTCATATTGTTCTAAGGTTAGCTCATCCAAACCACCCGGCCGCTCTGAATCCAGCAACTCATTATAGAGATTAGAATACACTTCACCGATCCGATGATTAGCTTCTGTCGCAAAGTCTGCAACACCATAGTCAATCACTTGCTTGTAACTTGAAAGCGTTTTATCCATCGCTTTACGCTTTGCTTTTAGTGTTTTTCGAATAGGTGCGCGTAACTGAATACGTTCGAACGCTTTAAGATCTTGCTCTGCAAAGTAACTCAAAGACTCTGCTGCAAGATACGTAGAACGCTCTGTGCGATCACTGCCGGCTGAGCTATCGAGCTTAACAAGGCCTCTCAATTGCGACTCGTATTCACCCATCGCACCACGCTCTTTCGCCATATCGCGTATTTGGACATGGGCCTCGAGCGCCAAATCGAATGGCTGAGGATAACGGCGAATATAATCTTTATAAGTTTGCTCAGCCAAAGGCGTATTGCCTGATTTTTGATAGAGCTCTGCAGAAAGGTATAACGCGCTGCGACGCGTTTCAGGGTCGGCATCCCCACTGGACATGATTGCAAGCTGCTCGGCAGCTTTATCCCAGTCTTTTAACTCCTGATATACAACTGCCAGCTTAGCCGGTAGTGTTTTGGTGAGCGGGTTTGTTGGGAAATTTCGCTGAAAATCAACCAGCACACGTTCCGCTCGACTCCAATCTTCCATCTGGATTAAATGACTTGCCGCATCATATTGCGCATTGATAGCCAACTCACTGCCTGGCGCCACTTCCGAGATCAGCAACAGGCGGTTAACAGCTTGAGATTTTGCATTATTCGCAATCTCTTGCTCAGCTAGCTTATACATACTTGCAGCAATGCGGTCGGTAACAGCTTTACGGTCTGTATCATTAACATCAAGAAGTGTTAAAACATGACGGTAAGATTCTTCGGCCTCTACAAACTGATTTGATTCAAACTGACTGTGCGCTAACACTAACCATGCGGTTTTTTGTAGCGGCTTGGGCGGTGCGGGCTGCCATTGCGTCAAGCGTATCGCCAACTCCTGTGCTTTTTCACGGTTACCCGCTGTATAAGCTCGCTCTGCCGCATTCGTTAGCACGGACACTGCACGTTCGTCATTAGGGTAATTGTCAGCAAACAAAATCGCACTGTTCATTCTGTGCTGTTCTAATGATGTTAACGGTGATTTGGCTGAGCTCTCTACCGTTTGCGCAACACTCTGTTCACCCTCACTCTCGGGTGATGTGTCTTCAACTGTTGCTGGTAGTGGGGCCACACCTTGTTCTGCAGCTTGTTCAATGAGTGAGTCTAAAGCCAGAATCGCAGCATAACCAGCTGTCGCACCGCGCTCAGGGTCCTTGAACTGATAAGCCACTTTTTCGTAACCTGTAACCGCTTTTTGCGCTTGGCCTGCATCGTTAAACGCCTCTGCCATTAAGAACGTGAGCTCTGACTTGCGCTCTTCTTCGTTAAAGGTTTGAAGGATTTCTTCGTAGTAATTGGCCGCTTTAAGGAAGTACGGCTCCGGCGCATCCGGTTGTTTACCTTTGGCAGGCTTAACCGTTTGAGCACTCGCTAAGACCTGAGCCTCAGAGTGATAATAACTAGAGACTTCATCCAAGTAAGTGGCTAGCGTACTCGAATAGGTTGCACGCTGCTCAGGCGAGCGAGTTTGCCAATATGAGCTGTGTATACCGAATCGCTGAATATATTGCTCTTTGGCTGGCAAAATATCATTGGGGAAATTGCCTTTGAGGTATACATCAATCGTTTTATCGGACAGCTCAGGGTTGTAATCACTATTAGGGTAACGCTCAATAAAGGCTGCATAAGTATCTGCAGCATCACGATACCTGTTTTTATCAAGATATAAATCGCCTAACTGGCGATACAGCAAATGCTGATAATGTCTTTCACCGCGAGTATCGGCCATTTCAGCAATCGAATCAGCGCCTTCCATGTAAGACAGTGAAAACCCCGTGACTTTAAGCGTGTCAGCCAGTAAGTTTTGTTGCGAAGGCGCTAGCGCATCCATTGTGCGGCCTTCTGGTAAGATCTTATCTAAAACAGAGCCAAAAGGTTCAAGCGCCAAGTGGTACTTGTCCATCTTAAATTGCGACCAACCCTGCATATAAATCGCATTAAGGTAAAAAGGCGTCTCTTCACCAAACTCAACCACCTCACTATAAAAATCGTAGGCTGTTGAGTAATTTTCTTTTGAGAAGGCTAATTCAGCACGGCGAAATAGTGCTTCTGCTGCAAAACCTGATTCAGGGTTTTGCGCCACTAACTCAGCTAAGGCCTCGTCTGATTCTGCTAAGCGTGTATCTAATGCATACGCCTTGGATACGCGATAAAGCAACCGCTCATCCACTACGCCCTCTTGGGCTTTCTGCAAAGCAATTAGCTCATCATACATACCAATTGTTGAGCCAAAAAAAGTGCCGCCTTCTTCGCTAGCAATTTGCGCATCTTCACTGCGCGACATTTCGATATCCGCCAAACGAATACGAATCTGTTGCTGCATTTTAGGGTCTTCTGCAACAGCTAATGCCGAGCGATACATTTCTTCAATTTCTCTGCGTGATACTTGCGCAACAGGCTCAATGGTTTGCGGGATGTCTGCTTCAGGCAAATCAGCGAGTGTCGGCCCTAAATCACTGATTTCACGATTGAAAGAACTGCAACCACTTAAGGTAGCAACAAGCACAACCAACAAGACACTAGGTAATGGCAAACTAGATAGAGTAATTCGCGCCATTAGAATGCCTCCTCATTGGCATCATCGAGCAAACGCGCAATACCCAAACGACTCTGCGCCAAGTAATAACTGATGCGCCCACGCTGCTCTTGCAAGACATTAGTTACCTCGCTACGCAGCATTTCTTGTGCAGCATTGATAGCTTGATCAATATCAGCAAGCTGCGCATCAATACGCTGGTTAGACGCCTGAATGCGCACGCGATAGGGCTCTAAGTCAAAGCCCTCATCAACAATGCTTTGTACATGCAGCTGTGTATCAAGCGTCTTTTTAAGATGGTCTTCAAGCTCTTCAAGGGTTTTACGTGCTCGCCACATACGTTCAGCAAACAATTCGCCAGCGTCCCATAATAATAGGCCTCGCAGCTTGATGACCTTACGCCGCTCTTCCGTTACATCACGCCCTGCAGCTTCAAGCGCCTTAATATTGTTTTCGGCTCGAACAATACGCTTTAGACGTTCGCGATCTTTACCACGAAGCATGGATAAAAAATTATCATCGGCTTCAAGCTGGTTAAGCTCAGCAAGGATCTCTTTGCGCTTTTGATTCATATCATCAAGTAGTTGAAACGCTTCTTGCTTGGCAATCAAATCCATTTCACGCTTACGGTTTGCATCACGCTCATCAAGCATTGCGTAATAAAAGTCCATTCGAGAACGCCAATCAGTTAACTTGTTTTGAAGCACTAATAAGTCACGCAGCTCCTGAGTTACCCCTTGAAAACTGTCTTTCGCAAATAACGTTGTCAAGTAAGAAAGCTGTGGCGATAGTTGATTTTCTCTGGCGTAGTTTAGCCAATTAACATTTTCAGAAGGATCAATTTTTAACGCATCCAACATCGCTTTGCCGTTCATACTGTTAATAAAGCTATCAACAGTGACCAACTCTGATTCAAAACCGGCTTCAGCCTCGCGATACATGTTCAATGCGGCTGAGGCAAGGCCTAGTTTCTCATACGCATAGGGGATGGCGACCATCGCTTCTTGTGTATTGTCATCGATTAATGAACGTTTAGCCAATGCTTGCCAAGGAGACAGTGCCTCGCGATAACGGCCACTTTCAGTCTGAGCCCAACCATAACCCAGCAATGCACGCCCAGACATGGGGCTATCGAGCCTAACTTGCTTAAAGTACGCAATGGCTTGCACTGGATCTTCATCAAATAAATGCGCAAAGCCCGCCGCAGTCATCGCTTTATCGTATAGGCTTAGGTGAGCCTCTGTACGCTGCTTCATACGTGCAATACGAGCATAGTAATGCACAGCTAGTGTATGGTTGCCTTCTCGTGCAAGCAGCGATGCCATATTAAAATATAGGTAAGGTGCCCATTCGTTGTTCGGGTCGAAATCATCAACCAATTCCTTGGCATCCTCTGTGCGATCTTGCTTAATAGCGACATTCGCGCTGAGCACTTTCATGTGATCCAGAATTTTAGGGCTTGGCTTTTCGCTAATGCGGCCTAATGCTTCTTGCACAGCCTGCCAATCGTTACGTAAATAACGAATTTTAGCTAAATAAAGCCATGCGGCATCACGGGTTTTTTGTGGGCGATTATTATCAAGCAAGCGTTCAAAGATATCACTAGCCGTTCGATCTAATCCATAGGCAAGATAAAAACCACCGAGCATTATTTCAGGGTTATCGCCATGTCCTTGTATACCACCACGTTCCTCTGCAACAAGTAGATCACTTAAGGCTTGGAAGTGTTGGTTTTGATAATAGTGGTACAGGGCAACGCCATAACGCAGGTCAGCGACCTCCGTGAGGGGTTCTTCTCGAGTATCAGCAGATACAGCAAAAGATCCGCAAACGAAAAAAACAACAAAAAAAAGCGTCGACCTAAGGTCACGACAGGTCATAGGTTCCACTTTTTAAACTGGAAAGTAGGCTGCATTTTGCGCACAGAATCACGCACTTTGATCTCTAGTAACGTCGGCGATTGATCTTTTTCAATTGTGAGTGAAGCACCGCGCTTATACTCTCTGCCACCGGGGCCATAGCCGTGAAAAATAGCCGTGATTTCATGCTCACCCGTTTTAAGGTTACCCAAGTATAGGCGTTGAATGCCTCCACGAATAAGAGCACTATTTTGCTTTTCAGTATAAAGGTGCGTTGCAACCATCTCGCCGTCAATCATGAGGCGTACTGCATCCATTGAAAAGTATTCACCAACATCCATAGAGATATAGACCATGATTTGTGTGTTGGCTGGAAATAACAGATCTTCTTCTAGGATAAGCAAGTCACGATTGAGCTCCAGTGCTGCTTTTTTGAGGTCTTCTACTTGCTCACTAAGAGGCGATGCATTTTCATCACGCTCAATAAAGGCTGTTTCGTTTTCCTTACGAAGCGTAGAGCCATCTGGCATCTCGATATTGCCACCACCTTCGATTTGGCTCAGGGCATTACGGCCCTCTTCTTGCGTCAACTCATCTTGAGCATAAACCGATAATGAAGAATAACAACATAACAAGGCAGTCAAAATAAGACTGCTGCTTTTTTTGGCGTTTAGCAAGAGTGTCTCCCTTAGACAACGGCTCACAATAGAATATGAAGGATACCTAACCTAATCGCAATCTAATGCTGCACAGGCATACGCGCTAATTCACATCATTATCAACTAACTCACACGCTAGTTCATCAGGTACTTCACACTCATTATTGTCTTATCGACAATATAATAGAGCAAATTGTACTCAGTAAAAATAACAATGATAGAAAGAGCAGCGAAGAGGCCTTTTAACCGATCGACGCTGAATCCTTGTGTATCAGGTTATTATTACCTTTTTTGTTAACAGATCAAAGTGTTACCTTACGATACTGGCTATTTTTTTGCTAATCAACAGCCAACATCATCCAATACTATAGACTAAGGCGCTCTATTGAACCGACATCTATCGATCTATGACTCGTCTGGCGGCATTAAACCATTGCTATAGTGTACTTGGCCAGTCGAATCGAGAATGATGGCATCATAATGTGCAATGCTATGAATTAATTTGAGGCCTTTTGCGACACCCAAAACAAATATTGCCGTTGACAGTGGGTCTGTTGTTAAGCCCTCTGGACCAATAACCGTCACGCTCATAACGCCACTCGCACTCGCACCTGTTTTAGGGTTGATTATATGATGAATACGATCACCGCTTTTTTCATCAATAAAAAAACGCTCATAATCACCCGAAGTACTTACCGAAAGATTATCGACAGGCAGTGTTATCACTGTACCGGCTTCACCAAGGGCCTTTGATGGCCTGGGATGCTTAATACCAATCAACCAGGGTCTATCACCTCGATTGCCCAACGCACGACTATCACCACCTGCACTCACATAGGCATGCTGAATACCACGTTTTTTAAGTGCCTCAATGGCCAAGTCAACGGCATAGCCTTTTGCGATACCCCCCAAATCAAGGGCGACCTCTGGGTGCAGAAACCTTAGCGTATTGTGCGCTTTATCAAATGCTAAATGGGCAGTAGAAAGTGCGGGAAGTAATTGTTGGATTTGCTCAGGAGAAGGGAGGCGCTTTTCACGATAATCATAAAGCCGGCCAACAGATGCAAAAGTGATATCAAAAGCCCCATCAGTGACACCGTAAGCCCACTGAGATTTTTCGAGTAAAAGCAAAAGTTCACGGGTTAATACAACTGGGCGTTTTGCAGCCACCCGATTAAGGCGTGACAAGTCAGAATCGGGCTTGTATGGAGACAGGCGAGCATCCACACCTCGCATAACTTCAAATACATGTTCGATGGCTGCCTGTGCAAGCTTTTCATCCTTATGCCACACATTCACATAGACACGGGTCCCCATGATAGGGGCACTTTTTTCAAACCATGCCGCATGAGCACACGGTAAAAAACCCAACAGCGCCATCACAAAAAGCATCAAGACCCTGTAATGTAAAAGCTTACAATGCACTATAAGGCCTCCCGCCATAACGACATCAGTCTCAGCCTTCTAGCTTAATTGCTACCGCCAAGTGGGTATGTCACCCGTAACGCGCCATTATCTTGAGGAATCGCGATAAGGCTGAGTCCGTCTGTAATGGCAGCAGGTGCATTCTCACGCGGTGTAATATCACCCACTAAACTGGGTGCAATAGCAAGGCCAGCCTTGGCATTGACATCAATACCGAACGGACCCGATAAATCAAATATATGGGCCGCTAGCGCACCGCCTTCAGCTTCTTTAAGATCAGCAGCAAGGTCTCCTAACGTAAACCAAGTACCTTGAAACTTCACGCGGGCACCACGCCAGCTCAAATTACCCTTTAACTTACTCACTTCAGCTTTATTATTAAAAGCTGCCTCAACCAACCCTAAACTTGCTGCACCAGCCACCTCGGCTTGAGGAATAAAATCATTGGCTAATGCGGCCGGCAAATCAGCCTGAAAGCGATGCAATTGATTCATACCTGTCAACGTACGGCACGCATTACCTGAAAATACACTACTTTCAACATCGGCGCAGGCTTTAAGCGCAAGTAAAGACATCGGCTTAAACTTCCACTTCAATGCACCAAGAGGAAGGGGATTGTTTTGAATCATAACTACCGCATCGCCGGCTTTACCTTCCCAGATAGTGCCTGTGACAGCAGCTAACTGTAATTGCGGGAGAGCCTTAGCCAACGGAGAGGTAATCAATGTGGCAGGCGTTTCTTTGATGATCAATACAAAGAGATACAAGACCAAACCTATACCAAGGATCACTTTAAGCAGTTTAGTCATTGTTTAATTCCTATATAACTTAACCATAACGGTCGCAAGTACACCTTTGACATCACCTGCGGTTACAGAGACCTCTTTGACTTGTATGCCTTCTTTATTTTCAAGCTCATCGAGCCAAGCCATCACCTTGTTATACTCAACGTTTGCTAATCGAACCCGAGCATTACTATTGCCGCTAGGGTTAAAATCTTCCATACGTAAGCCATGATTGCCCAAACTATTATTTGTGACTTGCGCCAAGCTCGCCTGGCCACGGCCACCCGCCTTTTGCTGGCCTAATACTTCTGATGCTAACTGCCGAACTTCCATATGCTGAGTTGCAACGGCTTTATTATTAACCAACTGCTTATCACGTTTTTTAGCAATAGGCGCCAATAACAATACATACAAAAGCGTCAGCGTGACGGCAACAAAAAGTATGCCTAAAGAAAGCTGCTCGCGAGGCGAAAGCTGTAAAAATCGATCTTTCAATTCATTCATGGGTTAACTCTCTGAAACGCGAATCTGCGCCTGATGAATATCGCCTGACGCTTTTGAGCTTTTTATTTCAGCCGATAAGCCCGCTTCGCTAATTTTGCCTCGTAGTGCTTCCAGTTGAGCAAAGTCTTTTGCTTCAACATTGAACTGCAAAGAACCATTACTGTGCGTGTAGCGAAAGCTCGTCATGGTGAAATTGTCATTTCCCCGTATTTGAGGCACGATTTTAGACATCAAATACACAACGTTAGATGGCTCGGTGGTTTCAGACTTTACGAGTTTTGACTTAAGCTGGCGAACCGGATCACTGATTGAGCCTGATGGCACAACTTGACGAAATACGGCATCACGATCTGCAAACAGCTGTTTAGAGTCTTGCTTAGCATGATTCCACTCTGCCCAAGTTGTACCCAATGCAATAACAAAAGCTGCTGCAGCGGCAATGGCCGGAATTTTCCAATCAGTCCACCATTGTGCAAACGGTAACTGTCTTGCAAGATCACCGGTTCTGAAATCGATATTGGGTTTGACGTTGAGTTTAACAACATCCCAAAAACCACCCTCTTGCTCGACTATAGTCAGCTCTTCATTGGTCTCAACTGCTTGAGGCAGCCACGATCTTAATTTGGCTTGGTTTTCCTCAGCATCGGCTACTAAGTGCAGTGTTGAGGGAAATGACTCTGAAAAAGTCTCATCTTCTGGGAATAATGCACGAATAAACATTTCACCATTATCCGCATCACAACGAAGGCCCGTACCCTCACCTTGATTCACAAATAGTGTGTCTTCATCCAGAAGGAAGATCCAACCTTGACCAGAGTCTAGCTCCAAATAATCGCAAATGGTGCATTGCACATCTGCACCAAGCTCTTCAAGTTCTTCAATCGCTTGGCGAGCGTAGTCTTCGTTCACATAAGAAGCATTAACGTTGCCCTCAACGAGAGGACCGTAGGCAAAAACAAGATCTTCAACTGGCGTGACTAGGCTATCTTCAAGCTCAAAAGGCACAAGTTTCGGCAGAAGCTTACGATCTTTAACCCCCACATCAACTGTTTGAGTACCCACATCGCGCCCATCTAAAATAAGCCAACACGACTTACCCTCAATGGATTCTTTTAAGAGGTTAATATCACCCGTATAAAATGATTCGTTAAGCCACTCATGCTGCGCCGTAACGAGGCGCCACTGCCATAGTCCGGGCTCAATTTTGCGTACCAGTATGCGTTCTGCCACTGTCTCACCTGTTTTTGTGTAATGCCTAGATAACGGTATATAATTTTACATATAATCGACATCTAGACATCAAAATCGTTTAAAAATTTGCGTCTGTACGCCACACAGTAGTCACTGCACCACCTGAAGGCTTGCGGTGTAGCAGTGACTTGCCTCGGCGTGTTTTATCGCCAATTGTAACGTTGGCAGAATAGATAAAATACTGAGTTTTTGTATCTAGCTGTTCTGTATTAAAGTTTTGTCGATTGATATTAACTAAAGGGCCTTGAAACGCCTCATCAAAAAAATCCTGAACGCTTTGTAAACCGCGCTTTTCTTCTCTATTAAGACTTTCATTTCTAATGTTTATCAACTCATTAATTTGATCTGGATCTAATGGTCTTTGCTCCTTCTCTTCATTGAAAATACTAAATAAAAGAGCATCCATCGTATTAATATTCAAATGTGCTACCCCAGCACTGCCTGCATCATGGCCGGCCGGCAACGCAATCACAAGCGGCAAAAGCCTCTCGTACAACTCAGGACGTTCCATAACACCCTTCACAAGTGATAGCTCGCTGATGCTTGTCATCGGTGCATTCGGCACAACGATGGGCACCTCTAACCCATTATAATAACTCTGCTCTGCGCCCCCTCGCTGTCTCACGCCGGGATCCTCATCCATCCAATCGATTACAGCCTCAGTAATTTCTATGGCCTCTTGAGTTTCAAGCGGCCTTTCATTAAGTGGAATAGCTTGGAGCAGACGAATAAATCGTCGTTGTGCCACAGTAAAATAGCATTCGAAGTCCAGCTTATTTGCTTGGTTTTGGCAATGAGGGTTTTGCGGTTGTTGCGGTTGTTGCGGTTGTTGCTGAACTGACTGTTCCGCCAAACTCAACATATTAATATTAAAACGACCTTGCGCATCAGTTATCCTAGCCTCAATCATCCCGCCATCTACGAGCTGTTGAAGAGGCTGGCTCCAGTCTTCGTGCAAATGATCGGCATCGCCATCTGAGTCTGTTTCTTTTATATCACTCGTCAAAAACAACATGCCCGCCACGGCTTCACCACCCTCTAATACTAAGCGGCCTTGCGCCCCATGCCAGCGGTTTTCATTGCGGGACATACCCAGCTCAAAACGCCAGCTAGTCGATACAACCAACGATGT